>NZ_CAWUDN010000009.1:0-124522 GCF_963920915.1 Nostoc sp. PCC 9305 | reverse complement strand
GGGGGATCTTCAACGATTTTGGTTTTATACAAAGATGTGTGTACACCGTAGCCGCAAGCGGGGAGGGGTGTTAGGGACTTTTGCAAGAGGTCTAAGCATTCCTCTGGTTTGTACTCAACGATCGCGCCCTTAGTCAAGTTGCCTGTGATTTGATTGTCGATCCCCTCAATGACATCTTGCTCAATCCTGCTTCCTATTGGGAAATTGCTATCAAAGTTAGTATTGGTAAGTATCAAATTCCTGAAAATTTTGAAACATGGATGGAGAATCAAATCCAAGTTAACGAATTTGAAATATTACCAATTAAAGTTGCTCATGCAGCCGCAATCGTGACTCTGCCATTCCATCATAAAGATCCCTTTGATCGGCTTGATCGCTTGTGTGGTAGAAAACTTTTCAGACATCCTCTAAAGATTAAACTAATTAGACAGGCGATCGCGCTATCTGACTAATTATATCAATTCTTTATGAAGATGCACCAAAGCATATTAGGACACAAATAAAGAAAATTTGGCGCTGCTTCATAAAGAAATGGTATTAGGTATTAAGCCGATCGCCAGTATCTTTAAGTTGCTTAACTAGATTGCCAATTGCAGCTACACCGCCGCCTGAAATGGCGTTTGAAACAGCTTCCCCTAATCTGATTAGGGAACTGAAAATATCAAAAAAATTCTGAACACCTTGAATTTTTGCAGCCGCTTTATCAAGAGAATTAGTAGCCTCAATTATTTTTTGGGCTGGTTCATTTATATCAGTTAAAACTTGATTAAATTGTCTACTATTAATTTCGCCAACCAAATCCAAAAGATTTTGACAATTATTACTAATTTTAGTATATTCATTAAGGCTAATTTGTTGATTATCGGAAAGCTTTTTTGCTCTTTCCCGAAGAGCAGACTGTAGATTTTGTATCCGCTCTTTCAAAGAAGAAGGATTTTCCCAGTCCTGTCTAGTGATTGCATCTTGAGCTAATGACATAAACAACGATCCTCTTTTGTAAATAATGAATTAGTGATTGGAAAGGATTAAATAAAACTTACTTAAAAAGCGCGATCGACTTGCTCTACTAGAGGTTTAACTGAGATAACGTACTCATTAAGAATTTTTTGAATACGTTTCATTTTTATCCGATCTATTTTCTTGAATGAAACTTTAACATTTAACTGGCATAATCGACTAACATCTTGAGGTTTTAACCCTTCTTCAAATTCTTTTCTCAGTTGATTATGGGTTTTAACTGTACTAAAAAGAATTTGATTATAAGCCCTAGCTGCTTGTTCTTTTTCAGCCATTCTTTCCATAGATTTATTGTAGTCTTTTATTAAGCTTTCACCTACTGTAATTTGATCGACAACTTGTTGATAATTACTTTGATTGATTTGTCTATCATTACCTAGCTTTCTTAAAGTAGCAAAGTAAGGTTCATAGTAAGTATCAATTGCCTCTGCTTCTATGCCTAAAATTCCTCCCTTATTAAGGTAGCTGTCTTCTACAAGGAATATTAAGCCTCCTGTAGCAGGTTTATAAAGATCGACTCCATTCTCATCAGTTGCTGGAACCGAATTACCAGTAATATATTTATGAATAGGTTCATTAGTACAAACAATCGCTTTTTGGAGAGCATCTTCTCGAATTTTATTGGTCGCTAAATCAAATAATACTTTGAGGATTTGACTTCCTCCGTCCACTGCATTTTCATCTAGTTTTTTATTGTTATCGCCAATGGATAAATCTTTGATACTTTGACCCAAATTATCTATTGAGTTATCTAAAGATAAATCTTTTCCGCTTGCTATAGCACCTAGAGCATCCATATAGTCAATTAAAATACTGACTACTTTTTTGAAATTATCAGAATCAGGTCGCGCAATTGTCTCACATTTCTTTCGCTTATTATTGCGCTGGTCGATTCCGTCATCGGAAACTAAGTTGACATATCTAGTACGTCGTAAACAAGATTGATAAATATCTTCAGCAAAATCATTAGAAGCTCGTTTAACTATTTCTTTGCTCTTACTAAAGTCTTCTACAGACTTAAAATTTGCTCCGCAGCTTCCTAACAAAATAGTAATCGGAATAACGACGCTAATTAAAGATTTTTTTTTGAACATTTTTACTTATCTTCGCACTATTGGGATGGGAAAATCGCTGTTGTTTCCTTCTCCACTCCCCAATGAGTCAATTTCGGAATTTTTCGATCGCGTTAGAGGTTTTTTTATAAATTCAATGCCTTTGATGAAATCAATCTCAAACACGAGAATGCTTTCATGCCCTCTTCTATCTCCCTTTCAAGAGAAGGTATTTAGGTTTCCAAGAAATTAATTATTGATAAAAATTTTCATTATTGCTGATATGGATAAATTCACAAAGCGATCGCTTTGTGCAAAATCTTGGTCAATCCCTGCAAGATTGCATAATTTATTTGTTGGAAGTCCCTAATACATCAAAAAATATTGCTCCAGGGTTGACGTTTCAGTGTTTCGCGCAGTCTGTAGCAACTTCCGCCTTCCCTGCAAGAACTTCCGCCTTGACGTTTCGGTGTTTCGCGCAGTCTGTAAGAACTTCCGCCTTCCCTGCAAGAACTTCTGCCTTGACGTTTCGGTGTTTCGCGCAGTCTGCAAGAACTTCCGGCTTGACGTTTCGGTGTTTTGCGCAGTCTGTAAGAACTTCCGCTTTGGCTGTAGCAACTTCTGCCTTAACTTAACTGAGTCCTGAGTGAAAAAAAAGTAAAAGCGGGTTCACTTTACGGATTTCTAACACATCCAAATTTTTTATAAACTCGCCCCTAGCTGTTCCTTGTGTAGCCACTGCGGTTATGAGAGACACGAAAATTGGTGAAATGAGACAAATTTTAGTCTTTTTAAGAAAAATCAACAATTTTACGCAGGACAACCTTTTAAAAAATTGTCCACTATAGAATTACTAAAAATTTAAGTTATTTTTCAGGTAAAGGAGTATTAATTATGGCAAGGCACAAACGCGATTCACGCGTTCTTAGCAAAGCTGAGATGCGCTTGGCAAGCATTAAATCTATCAGTACTACTCTAGATGTAGGAGACAGTTTAACAGTTAAAGATTATACTGACAGAATTGAAAATCTCCGTCAATCTCTGGAAGCTTACAATACTACCCTCTCTACTATTGATGTTTTATTAACCCAAATTATTGAAAATGAACAAGATTTAGCAGATTATTCTGAAAAAATTTTACTTGGCGTTGCTTATAAATTTGGAAAAAATAGCCATGAGTATCAGATGGCTGGGGGTACTCGTAAAAGCGCTCGCAAGCGTGCTGTGCGCCAAGGTGTTGTTTTGACTACCAGCTAAAGAGCAAGACGGTTAAACAGATAAAGAGAATGAGGAAAATTAGGAAGATAGGGAATACAAAGATTTCACCCACTCCCATTCCTGCGTCAAACCCTCTTTTAGAGAGACTTGCGGCTGATATCCGAGAATTTTCTGTGCTTTAGATACATCAGCAGCCGTGTGGCGCGCGTCTCCCATCGCTTTTTCTATGTGGTTCCTTTTGATTGACTTCCCAACAATTTCTTCAATCGTATCTAGAACTTCTGCTAAAACTACCCTACTCCCACCACCGATATTAAAGATTTCTCCCACTGCTTCGGGTGCGGTGGCGGCGGCTAAATTAGCGGCGACAATATCACTAACAAAGGTAAACTCCCGCGTTTGCTGGCCATCGCCGTAAATAGGAATCGCCTCATCGTGCAAAATGGATTGAAAAAACTTATTAAATGCCATATCTGGGCGCTGTTTCGGGCCGTAAACTGTAAAATAGCGCAATGTTACACAAGGCACACCAAAATTCTTGTAATATAGTTCACACAAAAACTCTGCTGCTAGCTTCGTAATGCCGTAAGGAGAAACCGGTTGAGGACAAATTCTCTCGTGGGTAGGTAATGTTTCGGCATCACCATATACACTTGATGAAGAGGCAAACACTAATTTTTTCAGGTATTTAGCATCTTTAGCAGCTTCCAGCAAAACTTGTGTAGCGTTAACATTTCGTTCTGTATAGCCTCGAAAAGCTTTACCCCAACTTGCTCTCACCCCTGCTTGTGCCGCTTGATGGTAAACTACATCAACATCTTTTAGGAGTTTCTGCCAATCTAAAAACTGCATATCTCCTTCAATTAATGCAAAACCAGGTAAACGATACAAGTGTGCAACATTGTTTCGCTTTAACATCGGATCGTAATAATCATTAAATTCATCAATCCCGATCACTTCGTTTCCTTGTTGTAACAATGTTTCTGCAAGATGAGAACCAATAAAGCCTGCGACTCCAGTAACGATAATTTTAGCCATGTTGCCGATTTTGTATATCCTGATTAACCGCGATATTCACAAGTTAATAATTATAATCAAAAATTGGTTATTGATTGATGAGTTTTTTATAGATAATTTGATTCGTATCAGCAAAAAATATAATTCAACTAATACACTTATGTTGAAAAGATGTTACTAAATTTATTGATTAATTGCTAACAATCAAAATAAAAATTCTACTAATTAGTTAAATTTAATTTTTAAGACAAAATTGACAGTTCAGATAAACCCAAAATACTTGTAGAGACGGCGATTTATCGCGTCTCTGAACCAGATTGAGGTAAAGTGTATGTGGTACAAGCATTTGAGCTTAAATTGACACCAATAAGCCTATTCTGACTCCTGAATTCTCCTATAAACCAGAAGAAACTTGCATAAATGTGAGAATTGATGAAAAAATTGATCCGCGAGAGCAGTTAAGGTATTCTCATTTTGCAAGGGACGCACGAGGAAATCAGTGAAAGTTTTAGTTGTCGGTAATGGGGGGCGCGAACACGCTCTGGCGTGGAAACTGTTGCAATCTAAGCAAATTGAGCAAGTTATCTGTGTACCAGGGAATGGGGGCACGGCAAGTATGGAACGTTGCCAAAACTTGCCCTTAGCTGTAGATGATTTTGAGGGGATGAGCCAATATGCTCTAGAACATGGCATAACTCTGGTGATAGTTGGGCCAGAAGTCCCCCTCTCTAAGGGAATTACAGATTACCTCCAAGATAAAGGATTGATGGTATTTGGCCCAGTCAGAGCCGGAGCGCAAATTGAGGCGAGTAAAGCTTGGGCAAAAGCCTTGATGCAAGAAGCAGGGATTCCGACGGCACGGGCTGCGGTATTTACGGAAGCTGCGGCAGCCAAATCTTACGTAAAATCTCAGGGAGCGCCCATTGTTGTTAAAGCTGATGGCTTGGCGGCTGGTAAGGGTGTAACGGTAGCTGAAACAGTTGTACAGGCAGAAAATGCCATTGATGCAATTTTTCAAGGACAATTTGGCAGTGCTGGGGAATTTGTCGTCATTGAAGAATGTTTGATTGGGCAAGAGGTGTCAGTTTTAGCATTAACTGATGGGTTAACAATTAGACCTTTGTTGCCAGCCCAAGATCATAAGCGAATTGGTGACGGCGATACAGGCGAAAATACTGGCGGGATGGGAGCATACAGCCCAGCACCCATCGCTACACCAGAGTTGATGGCACGCATTCAAACAGAAGTATTAGAAAGAGCGATCGCCACCTTAAGAGCTAAAGGCATTGATTACCGAGGCGTGTTGTATGCTGGGTTAATGATTGCACCCGATGGCGACTTGAAGGTTTTGGAATTTAACTGTCGCTTTGGCGATCCTGAAACCCAGGTGATTTTGCCACTGTTAGAAACACCCCTAGAAGAGTTAATTCTAGCCTGCGTAGAGCAGCGCTTAAGTAAATTGCCGCCCATTGCTTGGAAAGGGGGAGCATCTGCCACTGTGGTTGCCGCTTCCGGTGGTTATCCAGGAGAATATGAGAAGGGACAGGTGATTACTGGCATTGAGGAGGCAGAAGCAGCAGGAGCAACTGTATTTCATGCGGGTACAAAATTGAACCAGCAACAAGAAATAGTCACAGATGGGGGTCGAGTATTAAATGTGACGGGAATCGGAGAAAATTTTGAGCAAGCGATCGCCCAAGCCTACGCTAGTATCAAACATATTCAGTTTCAGGGGATGTATTACCGGAGAGATATTGGGCATAGAGTTAGGAGTTAGGAGTTTGGAGTTATTCACCATGCCCAATGCCCCATTCCTTCTTTCTCTAACATATTTGTCAAATTAACTGTTAATTTTTAAGTTGTTGGGCTTTATAACAAAGACTACTAACAACTTTATTTAAGATGCTAAGTCTGTTAAAAACAATTCGAGATGCGATCGCAAGTTGGTGGTCGGAGTTCACTCTCCAGACTAAACTGCTGGCTGTGGCCACAATGGTAGTTTCGTTGGTGATGAGTGGTTTGACCTTCTGGGCTGTAAATACAATTCAGCAGGATGCGCGGATGAATGACACCCGCTTTGGTCGTGATTTGGGGCTGCTGCTTGCTGCCAACGTTGCCCCCTTAATCGCTGACAATAATCTCACTGAGGTTGCCCAATTTTCCCAACGCTTTTATAGCAGCACCTCTAGCGTGCGTTATATGCTCTACGCCGATGAAAACGGGGAAATCTTTTTTGGCATTCCCTTTTGGGAAGCTGAGGTAGAAAACTCCCTTACCATTAAACGGCGAATACAACTGCCAGAAGATTACCCTGGCGATGGGGAAAAGCCGATGGTACGGCAACACATGACCCCAGATGGAACAGTCACCGATGTATTTATTCCCCTGATCGTCAATAAAAAATACTTAGGTGTATTAGCGATCGGGTTCAATCCCAATCAGACCGCTGTTATCTCCACCAATTTTACCCGCGATGTCACCATTGCCGTTTTTATCACAATTTGGGTAATGGTAATTTTGGCAGGAGTGATTAACGCCTTGACCATCACCAAGCCTATCAAAGAACTACTGGTGGGGGTGAAGCAAATTGCCACCGGGAATTTCAAGCAGCGCATTGATTTACCTTTAGGGGGCGAACTGGGGGAGTTAATTTTAAGCTTTAATGAAATGGGAGAGCGATTAGAGCGTTATGAAGAACAGAATATTGAGGAACTAACCGCAGAAAAAGCCAAACTAGAAACCCTAGTTTCAACGATCGCAGATGGTGCTGTGTTGATTGATAACAACATGCAGGTGATTTTAGTCAACCCCACAGCAGAGCGAATTTTTGGCTGGGAAGCCGCTAATGTAGTAGGTTGCAATGTCTTACATCACTTGCCAGCATCAGTACAAATCGAAATCACCCGTCCCTTGTACGAAATGGCAGCAGGCGAATGCGAAAGCGCCGAATTCCGAATTTTTATTAACCAACCCATCCCACGGACGATCCGCATTCTTTTGACTACAGTACTCAACCTGCAAAGAGAAAGCATCAAAGGTATTGCGATTACTATTCAAGATATAACCCGTGAGGTCGAACTAAACGATGCAAAAAGTCAATTTATCAGCAACGTTTCTCACGAACTGCGAACGCCTCTATTCAACATTAAAACCTATATTGAAACCTTGCACGACTACGGCGAAGACTTAGCTTTACAAGAACGCCAAGAGTTTCTGCAAACAGTCAACCATGAAACCGATCGCCTAACTCGCCTAGTTAACGATGTTTTAGATTTATCAAAACTCGAATCTGGGCGCAACTACAGCTTCGATGGCGTAGATTTAGCCCAAGCGATCGAGCAAACTCTGCGTACTTACCAACTCAATGCAAAAGATAAAGGTGTTGAACTTGTTCAGGAAGTTGCCCCTAATTTGCCGCTAGTATTAGGTAATTACGATCTATTAGTACAAGTGTTTGGCAACCTAATTGGTAATGCGCTTAAATTCACCAAAGCCGGTGGTAAAGTAGCAATCCGCGCCTACCAACTAGATTTCAAACCCAGTCACACCGAATCTGCACCAGTGCGGATTGAAATTTCCGATACAGGAATTGGCATCGCCACAGAAGATCAACACTCAATTTTTGAACGCTTCTTCCGCGTAGAAAACCGAGTTCACACTCTAGAAGGCACGGGTTTAGGTTTATCGATTGTCAGAAATATCATCGACAGACATCGTAGTAAAGTCCATCTAGTGAGTGAAGTCGGCATTGGTACTACCTTTTGGTTCGACTTAGCCACCTTTGAAGAAAAAGCGCCACTGATACAAGTTGAACCTATTGCAGAAGCATCCAAAATCACCACAGCTTGAAAGTTAGAGAGTGGGGATTGGGAATTGGGGCAGAGGTGCGGAGGGGCAGAGGGGCAGAGGGGCAGAGGGGCAGAGGGGCAGAGGGGCAGAGGGGAAAGAAAACTTACTGTAACTCTCCCCTGCTTCCCTGCCTCCCTCGCTCCCCGCTACACCCAAATTAAGACCTTAATATAACGAACAACAAACAGACTAATAATAAACCTAATAGCAACAGCAAAGCCTGATTGCGTTTTACCCAACTTTTCACAATTACTGCAAAACTGTTAGTGTAATGCTGCTGTTCCAACTCTAATTTTGTCTCTTCAATATTTTGGTAGAGGGTACAGTCTTTGGCGTAGGGACGTTTAGGAAAATTGCAAGTATCATCAGCGTGATAGGTGCAGGTGTCGCACAGATACCCATCCCCAGCGGCGCGGTGCAATGGAATACCGGGATGACCGTAAGCTTTGAGTGTAGTCCGGCAATAAGGACAACTAATAGCTTGACTATCAACAAGTTGATGGCAGTGGGGACAAGATACAGTAGCCAAAACCTTTAGCGCAAATAGGTAAACACTTTGATTCTAGCCATTTACAGGGATAATGGGGAAATACATACGTAGCCTGTTAATTTTGAATATGGCTAGCTCTCAAAATTGGTTACTTTATCAGCAGAAGTACTAATTTTGTGATGATTTTTTATATTTTCTAAGTGATTTATATCACTCAACCTAATTTAAGCTATGCCATAATCTAGCAAATATCAGGTTTTGTCCCAACTCCAATAATTATTTAGAGGTAGAAAAATATTGCCTTTTAATCCTGAGATGTGCCGTAACGAAAGCGAAGTTGAAAGCAAACTCATAGTGCAATATTTGCTACCACAGCTAGGTTATACTCCTGACACTTGGCATCAAGAGGTTGCCATTGGTAGCATCCGCTTAGATTTCTTGGCATTTGCTGCACAAGTGATTCCCTTTGTCTTAGATGCCAACTCACCGCTGAGTGTCGTCATGGAGGCAAAGCATCCCAAACAAAATTTAAATAATCATGTTCCCCGACTCAGGCATTATTTAACCAGCTTGAATGTCAGGTATGGATTGTTGACTAATGGCAAAGAGATTAGAATTTATCAAAAATTACAGACTGATATTCAGTTAATATTTCAATGTTCTGGCAAAGAAGTTGAAACGAACTTAGAAAATATTAAAGGTTTAATTGGTAGAGAGAATCTAAAAGAAGAACAGCTAATAAATAAGCCAGAAGTCCAAATAACTGAAAATAATTTAAATTTTGAAATAAAGAGGCAACATTCCATGAAAACTATTGCAATCTACCACAATAAAGGCGGTGTAGGTAAGACTACTGTTGCAGTCAATCTTGCAGCGGCATTACGTAAAAAAGGTAAAAATGTACTTTTAGTTGATATAGATTCCCAGGCAAATACTACTTTTGCTACGGGATTAATCAAATTTCAATTTGAAGAAGATGATAATTTAAGAGAGTTAAACGTATATCATTTATTAGAGTCAGGAGATTTTAACTTTATTCCAGAAGTAGTACGTACATCTGATTATTTCAACAATCCAGAAATTGATGTTATTCCTTCACATATTACATTAATTGAATATCAAGATAAACTGAATAAAATATTAGCTAGTAGGAGTAGGCTAGTAACAAAACTAAAAAAGGTAGAAAATAACTATGATATTGTAATTATTGATACCCCTCCTTCTAGAGATTTGTATGCTGAAGTTGCACTGATTGCTACTGATTACCTGATAATTCCATCTGATTTGAAACCATTTGCTAACCAAGGTTTACCAACGGTCAAAAATTTTGTTAATCAAATTAATGAATCGAGAGAAATGATGGGTAAACCGCCTATTAGTATAATGGGCGTTCTTGCTTCTAAAATTTCAACAAATGCTAAATTTTTACAATACAATTTTCCTAAGCAAAGAGAAGTAATTTCAGAGCGTTATCAACTGCCACTTATGGAAGCTGTAATTTATGACAGAACAGCGTTATCAGAATGTATGAATCAGACTATCCCAGTTGGAGATTTAGAATATCCTGACCCTAAATCTATTATAAAATTTGCCGAGTTAAAAACTTCGGCTCAAATTTCTGCTGAAGAATTTAATGTATTAGCAGATGAAGTTATCCAAAAAATGGGGGTTTATTAATGATTAATTTTTCTTTAGTGGATGTCAAAAATATTGCTTCTAATGAACCTCGTTCAAATTTTGCAGAATCTGATTTAGAAAACCTGGCAGACATAATTATAGAAACTGGAGGAATTATCAGACCATTGGTTGTGAAAGTGACAGGAGTAGAGAGCTATACAGTTGTTGATGGACATTTTGAATATTATGCTGCTGTCAGAGCAAGAGAAAAAAATCCTCGACAAGGTGAAATGGTTAATGCTTTTGTCATTGCTCCAAAATTAGAGGATTTAGTAGTAAAGCAAGTTGCATCTCTCAAAGGAAGTGATTCTTCTACTAAACAAGTAACATCAAAGCCTGAAACAACAAAATTAGAACCACGTCTGGCAAATTTAGAGTTACGTCTTGAGAAGCAATTTAATGAGTTTAAGTCAGAATTTTTACAAGAAAGACAGAGAATAGATAGTCAGTTTAAGCAACTTGAAAACCTTATTCCTCAAAAGGGCGAACAGAGTAATCCGCTTACTTTATTGAACACTTTAGATAAAGACGAGTTATCTATAAAGTTACAACGCTCTAGGATTTCTGGGGCGGAAAAACTTGCGAAAGCTATAGAAGATGCTCGACATAAGAAGCCAAAGCAAGAGTTTGAAGATTATCGTGATGTAGTAAAATCTGTCAAAAACTTGGGTGATAAAACAATTTTGACTATCATTGATGAGTGGTCAAGAAGTTAGTAGTTAGCTAGTAGGTTGGGTTGAACGAACTGAAACCCAACAATTAACGCTTAATGTTGGGTTTCGTTCCTCAACCCAACCTACACAGCTTTTCCAAATAACGTCAAAAGTAAGTTGCACAATATGTTAATGTCAATGTCTAACTCTGCATCTGTCGCAGTGCATTAAACGCTTTACCTCGCAACCCAACTGGTAACAACGATAAACCTAAAGCAGTCCAAGCTTTAGCAGTCGAAAAAGACTGTCCCGCTAAAACTAGCTCTCTGCCTTTTTGCGTTTCGCCCTTTTCAATTAAACGCAAACCTAATAATAATTGTGTTTCAGTTAAACGATTTTTCCTGACTTTCTCTAATTTCTCAGACTCAAACTTATAATTTTCTAAATACTGAATTTTATCAAATAAATAAGGAATAGCTCGATTAATACCTTGCTGCTCTGCGTGGTAGCGATATTCCATCAATAATTCTGGTAAGTAATAGCCTTTTTTTCCAGCCAAAGCCAGACGTACAAATAAATCATTATCCTCACAATTTTGCAGATTTGGCTGCATATATCCTAATTCTTGCAAGGTTTTACGGCGAAATAATGTCGCTCCAACTTGAAAGCTTTGCTGAATAAATACAACTTCCAACAAATTATTTACAACACCTGCGGGTAACTTCTTCCTACCCCAGCGATGAGAATTTTCTTGAGTTTTTACCTCATCCCGGACATTGTTAATATCAATTATCCAATGGTCTGTACCAACAAAATCAATGCTAGAGTCTTGAGCAAGAATAGCTGCTGTACTTGCGAGAAAATCGGGTGTTAGTCGGTCGTCATCATCAAATTTGATAAAATATTCACCAGTGGCAGCATCAAAGCCAGAGCGCATATTATTACTTTTACCAATATTTTGCTGATGACGGATATATTTAATCCGATTATCTGTATATTGTGACATCAATTCGGGTGTGCGATCGCTAGAACCGTCATCACAAATAATTAGCTCAAAGTCTTGCTCAGACTGGTTGAGTACACTGTCAATTGCGAAAGGCAGTAAATTAACTCGATTAAACGTGGGAATGGAAACACTAACTTTAGGCATTTTTGCAAGATGAGAGTGGACATTGCTCACTAACTAAACGCATAATGAGCAAGGCTGGGCAAAAGCTAAGTGTAAGAGATAGTTTGATTAATTTTATTCAAAAGTTTTTTGATAAATCGATTGCTTCTAGCCGCTATGGTAGGTGGCTTTAATCTCTTCGGTTTTTGCTCTGGTTGCTTCAGAAAGCGATAGTGTAAAAATTCATTTTTGTAACGGATATCAACATCTTCACCTTTACACAAGCGGGTAAATCCAATAGCAGAGTAGCCCATATAGTGAAGGCGATGAATTGGTTTTAATCCCTGTTGGTTGTAAAGAACATTATCAATGTTCACAAATGGATTTGCATTAGCACAGTTACCAGTTCTGTCTTCACCATTGGGACTGAGTGTAAAGTTAAATAGTGGTCGAGCAATTCTAAAAGTCATGTAACTAAATAAATCTGCGTCACACCACCAAGCGATTTCGTTAATCAATTCGACTTCTTTATCTTCTATCAATCGCTTTTTGAGTATTTTTAATTCTTCAACGCCTAAAATACCCTTTTTTGAACCAAAAAAACTAGAACAGTGGATTTCTCGTCTGATTTCAGATTCAGGCAAAGACATTTTTTGTTCTAACTTCGGCAAGTCGAAAGCTGCAACTGAAGTTTGTTTGGTGTGTTCCCAGTCATCAAATACAAAGTCGTATTGGTCTAGTTTTTCTAAAACCTTGTCCAGCTTATTCATCGCCAAACTATCAGCATCATAAAATACAAATCTTTCAAACTCGCCATCAAAAGCACACATTTTTCGGATTAAATTATTTTTTTTATTCCATTCGATAGAAGGTTTATTTTTTCGGCTATTTCTTGGATAAGCGTTCCAAACTTGAACGGCAAAATCTTCCCATTTTTTGATCGAGCTTTTATCGTCAAACAGGGTAACATTAGGTCGAGAATGTATCTCCTGCTTAACTCGTTTTAAGCGGTCATCATAGGGAATAATACAAATCGGAATATCTGGACTAACATTTACCTCAATGCTATTTAGCAAAGCTACTAGTTGGTCAAATACCACGTCATTAGCAAGTGTGTAAATCCCAAAGTTATCCATTGTAATAAATTCTTTTGATATTTGATTTACTGAGTAATGCCAATTCTTTGTGAAGCTGCACATCATTTAGATCCCTCCCAACCTTACCGAACTAGGTAGTGGGGCTATTTCTACACATCTTTATACAGAATTGGTCTAACGCGAATAATGCGATCGCTATTTTTTGACCGATTATTCTCAACTAATAATATACACATTTTCAACTTTCTGCTGAAGGTAAGGAACAAGCTATTTTGGTTAGTTTGGATGATACTAACATTACCCTCCTACTTAGAAGTGCCTAAAACTCTAGCTGTTGAACAATTGCCTCCTAGAGAATAATTTCAGCAACCCGGCGGTTCCCACACCCCACGCACCATTAACCAATAAACCTGTCACTATTCCCACAAATTTCCAGCCGCCAGCGATGGGTTGACCCTTGAGCGGTGCAACCACAAACCAAGCCACTAACGTCGGAGCAATTGCACCAAAGACTAAAGCTCCTAACCAATAGTTTTGATCGTGTCGAAAACGAGGTGCAATTACCACTAGAATCAGTCCCCAAATGCCTCCCCAGAAAGCATTTGACCAAATTTGCGGGATTCCTAATGGTGGTGTTGGTGCAGTTGAATAAGGAGCGCGAGGTGTAAAATTTACTGCATGTAGCAGCGCCAACATACCTTGATGAAATAGCAAAACAGACACACAGCCTGCAATAAATCCTAAAGCAAATCGAGATAAGGCAGCTTTTTGAGTCATTGCTTATACAAAAAGGTACTTGTTTACAGTTGCAGATGTGACTTTAAGAATTGACATTTCCGGCGTTGCATATTTGCGGGATGATTTTGCTAGTTTTGTGGGATGGGCATCTTGCCCGTCCCTTGTATTTCGGGGCTCTCGTGTCGCCCACCCTACAAGAATCATCCCTTGATTCAGCAACGCCTAATAATTGACATTTCCCATTTCCTATTCTCCATTTTCTCTAGAGCTTGCTTCTGAGAGTTGTCTATGATAGTTTGCTAACTAGTCTCAATTACAGTAAATCTATCAAATTACCGTACTTTGTTGATTTTTATCGTTAGTATAGCCGAAGGAGTGCAGAGTTAAGAGTACTTAAGTACTTTACCAAATATATGACAAGTGGAAAAGCCAATCTTGCCGATTGAGAAGTAGATACCTGTATTGGGGAAAGGTTAAAGGGAAGAGGTTAAAGGGAAGAGGTTAAAGGGAAAAGGTTAAAGGGTAAGGGAAAATTTCAGACCTTTACCCTTTAACCCTTAACCTTTTCCCCACTTCTGCAAGAACTCACGTTAAACTTGGTTTCCTGAACTTGGTAGCGAGAATAGCACCCTACAATGAATATACGTATGCAAACTATTAACAACCGTAAAGTCAAAGGGGGAGGCTAAACGTTGGCACAATTCCAAGCAGAACCTCTGGCTTTATCAGGCTCTCAAAAAAATTGGGTCTTATTCGGTGTCGGACTTGGGGTATTCATGTCTACCCTGGATGTGGGCATCATTAATGTTGCTTTGCCCACACTAGTGCAAGCCTTTGGCACTAGTTTTCCTACCACCCAATGGGCTGTATTGAGTTACCAGTTGGTCAGTTCTGGTTTAGTTTTGGGAGCAACCCGCTTGGGGGATATGTGGGGTAAGAAGTCCTTATACCAGGGGGGACTTGTTCTGTTCACTTTCAGTTCGCTATTGTGTGGTTTTGCACCAAGTATCGAGTGGTTGATTGGCTTTCGGGCACTTCAAGGATTAGGTGCTGTGTTCATATCTGGGCTTGGTTTAGCAATTATCACAGAAGTTTTTCCTTCTTCCGAGCGAGGTCGGGCTGTTGGCATCATCGGTAGTGTAGTTTCACTGGGAATTGCTTTTGGCCCCTCTGCTGGCGGATTGCTTTTAAGCTGGTCAGGCTGGCATAGTATATTCTTCATCAATGTACCCTTGGGGATTATTGCTAGTTTCTTAATAGCTCGTGTAGTACCACCTTCTGCACGCATTGAGGGCAAACAGAAATTTGACTTTTTGGGAGCCATATTGGCTTTATTGACTCTGGGTAGTTTTGGTTTAGGTATGACGCTAGGGCAGAGCCAGGGCTTTGGCAGTACTAATGCATTGATATTACTAGCGATCGCCGCCGTAAGTTTCACGACTTTTTTGGTAGTTGAAGCGATTCTAAAGCAGCCACTACTAGAGCTAAAGCTGTTTCGCAATCTCCAGTTGAGTATGGGTTTGCTAAGTGGCTGGTTAGCATTCATTGTTATTGGCGGTTCGCTACTCATTGTCCCTTTCTTTCTAGAGAGGGTCAAGCATTATCCGACAGTAAAAGTCGGGCTGTTACTAGCCGTACCATCTGTACTTAGTGGGTTAATTGCCCCCCTAGCTGGAATTCTTTCAGACCGCTTTGGCGCTCGACTAATCAGTTCAATTGGGCTGGGGTTGATGATTGGTGGCTGTCTGGGGATTAGCACTTTTGATGCTCAAATTACTGAGCTAGGCTATGTATCGCGCTATTTTATTTACGGCATTGGTCTGGGTTTATTCCAATCGCCCAATAACAGCACTGTTATGGGATCGGTACCGAGGGAGCGGCTAGGGATTGCTTCTGGGCTGTTGTCTTTGTCACGTACATCAGGTAATACCGTAGGAGTTTCTGTAATCGGGGCAGTATTTGGGGCCTTAATCGCTAGTATGTCTGCGGGTGCAGATGTCTCTGTTGCCCCTCCTGATGCGATCGTTGCAGGGTTCCAAGGAACTTTTCGTTTTGCAGCCCTAATACTGTGTGGGGCGGCTGTTGCATCTGTTTTGAGGATCGGTAAGAGGCAGGGAGGGGAGGCAGAGGAGCAGGGGAGCAGAGGTGCAGGGGAGGAATAATTAATGCCCAATGCCCAATTATCAATTACTAAGGAGTTAGATAAATGACAGGTAAATTAGAAGGAAAAGTGGCAATTATCACTGGGGCTTCAGCGGGAATTGGAGAAGCAACTGCGATCGCCTTGGCTTCAGTTGGTGCAACAGTAGTACTTGCTGCTAGGCGTAGCGATCGCATTCAAGCATTAGCAGAACGCATCGAAGCTAGTGGTGGTAAGGCATTGCCTATTGTCACTGATGTAACTGATGAAACCCAGGTAAATAACTTGGTAGCAAAGGCCAATGCAGAATTGGGAAGGGTCGATATCCTTGTCAACAATGCAGGGATTGCCTTACTCGGAACTATTGAAGCAGGAAATAGCTCAGACTGGCGGCGATCGTTTGACCTCAACGTACTAGGACTGTTATATGCTACTCATGCTGTTTTGCCTTTGTTGAAGGCGCAAAAATCGGGGCATATAGTCAATATCTCCTCAGTGGCTGGCCGGACAGCGCGGGCGGGCATTGGTGTTTACAATGCTACCAAATGGGGTGTCAATGCCCTCTCGGAAGCATTGCGCCAAGAAGTCCACAAAGACAACATCCGTGTCACCATTATTGAACCTGGTTTGGTGGATACGGAAATTGACAACCAAATTACCGATCCCGTTGCCAAACAACGGATTCAAGAACGACGCAAGTCAATAGAACCTCTGCAAAGCGAAGACGTTGCAGCTGCGATCGTTTACGCTCTTACGCAACCATCGCGCGTTAATGTCAACGAAATCCTCATCCGACCAACGGGACAAGAACATTAAAATAATTCGTAATACTTCGGCTACGCTCAGTACAAGTTCGTAATTCGTAATTCGTAATTAAAGACTGTTACGTAAGGGGATTTAGAACCAGATGTTTCTTGGGTCTGTCTTACCTATACGAGGAAGAAAGCTACCCATAGCGTCTCGCAGGGAACTACTGAAAAAAACGCCACGTATAGACGGACTTAGCTTCTCTCTTTGGGAGAAGAGGAATTAAACCCAAAAATTATGAATTACGAATTAGGAACTCAACACTGAGCATAAATTATCTCACTTAGTAGTTACTAAATTTTAGAAAGAATCATTTGGGCAGCAGCTTCATCGGTAATCAATCCTGTAATTAACTTGCCATGCAGAGCAGCCAAAATCGCCTCAGCCTTTCTCACACCACCTGCCACACCAATAATTAGTCGATGAGCCGGTTGTTCGAGGGCTACACTGGCAACCCGACTGTTTGTCCCCTCTTGCAACAATACTCCGCGATCGCTGTAAGCCCAACCTGCAATTTCTCCGACTGCTCCCAGTTCAATCAATTCAGCTACCTCATCGTCATTGATGAAGCCGTCTTGATGTAATGGAGCATTCCAGGCAATGTGACTAATTCCGACAAAGGTTGCTTTGGCTTGCTCTGCAAGAGTTTTGACGGCGAGAAACGATCGCTGAGTCTGCAAAAGTTCTCGTTCTTCAATACTAGTCGCGACAACGGGAGTCGGCACTGGGTAAGCTTGGGAACCGACGCGATCGGATAAATGCATAACCACTTCGTGACGACCTGCACGCCCAGAGTGGGACATATTGCCAATAATTGACACAATTTTATGCTGGGGTTGGTTCATTGAGGGGATCTGCTCTACCATTGTTCGCAATGTCCGACCTGATGACAACGCTAGTATGGTCGGGGTTTTAGCCATCAGGTAAGCCTCTAGGTGGGTGGCAGCACATACACCAATTCCGTGTAATGTATCACCACTACCTGCGTCAGTTGGTACTACTTCACAAAGTGACAGAGCAAAGCGATCGCGTAACGACTCAGCCAGAGCAATGCATTCACTCAGGGGATGATCGAGTCGAAATTTAATCAGTTTTTCACTGACTGCCAGTGCCACTAAGCGTTGTGCAGCTTGCCGGGACACATTGAGCTTGGCGGCAATTTCTTCTTGCGTATTGCCAGCGATGTAATAGAGCCAAGCAGCATGAGCCGCTAGGTCTAATTTGCGCGCCCTAAGGGGCAAGCCAGCCTTGCTGGCATCGCGCCGCTCCAAAAAAGGTTGTCCCATATACTACCTGCAAAAGCTATGTATCTATCAAAGGTATGATTGCATTGTTTAGACTATATGCCCAAAGAGATAATCTTTGCTCAATGTATTTTTAAATTTCTATTATCCCCCAGTAACCTCCAAGTTAAACCCAGTAATGTAGCTTGCCTCTTCGCTCATCAAAAACGCTACCCCATTTGCCACCTCCTCCAAACTTCCCAAACGCCGCATTGGTACTGAATCGATCATCTGTTGCTCAACTACTTTGGGATCGGCATCAAAGTATTGCGATCCTACTGCTGCTTGTAATTCGGTTTGCCTCGTCCACATAAAACCAGGGCCAATCAACGCAGGGGAGAGTGCATTCACCCGAATGCCGTAGGGAGCTAAGTCTTTCGCTGCCGTTTGAGTAATTCCAATCACTGCAAACTTTGAAGCAGCATAAGCCAACATATTTGGCGGCCCGACTACGCCTGCATAACTCGCCATATTAACGATCGCGCCTCCACCCACATCGCGTAATTGTTGTGCAGCCGCTTTGAGAATGTGGAAAACGCCGACAACGTTGATGTTAATGACCTTTTGAAAGTTGTCTTCAGGATATTCGTCAGTTTTGGCAAACACTCCTTGATAACCCGCATTATTAAATACATAGTCGATCCGCCCAAACTGCTTTACAGCGCTAGTAAAAGCTTTGACAACATCATCACTAGCTGTAACATCACAGCGAAACGTGCCAACTGGAACGTTGTAGGTTTTTAGTTCCTCAGCCACATCTGCCATCTTCGGTTCATTCAAATCTAGCAGGGCTATTCCTGCACCATTGGCAGCAAAACGGTGTGCAGTTGCCTTGCCAATATCTCCTGCACCGCCAGTAATTAGGATAGTCTTACCTGCAAACTGATAAGTTGCTTTTGCCGTCATAGATTCAACCTCTTATTGAAGAATTGTTGCAAATGGCCGTGATGGAAATCAGATTGGTATGATTTCTATTATTGAGCTTTTGCCCAAAATTAGAGCATAAAATCAAAAATTTATTTCGTTCGGTTTTTTACTTTAAAGGAGTTATGCGATGCGTATTCGCCGCTTCGCTAAAGTGCTGGCTGCATTTCTCGCTGGAGTAATGCTGGTGCATCTGCTATATGCTTGCTCACCGCGCTCCCAAGCCGCAGAGAAAACTAAACTAACGATCGCCACTGTTAATAATGGCGACATGGTGGTGATGCAAGGGCTTTCTCGCAAATTTGAGTCAGCTAATCCTGATATTCAACTCCGGTGGGTTGTGCTGGAAGAAAATGTGTTACGCCAACGCACAACTACAGATGTTGCAAGCCAGGGTGGCCAGTTTGATGTTATGACCATTGGTTCCTATGAAACACCAATCTGGGCTAGACGGGATTGGTTAAGACCCTTGGATCTAGGCGCAAACTATGACGTAAATGACCTACTCAAACCTATACGAGAAGGGCTTTCCAATAACGGTAAACTATATGCCGTGCCATTCTATGGGGAAAGTTCCATGTTGTACTACCGCAAAGACTTGTTTGAAAAAGCCGGGATTGCGGTTCCTCAACAGCCAACTTATCCCCAAATGAGAGAATGGGCAAGCAAAATCCACGACCCAGCGCATGGGGTTTATGGAGTTTGCCTGCGCGGAAAACCTGGTTGGGGTGAAAACATGGCATTTGTTTCCACATTGGTTAATACCTATGGTGGACAGTGGTTTGATATGAAGTGGCAACCAACGATTAATACTCCAGCTTGGAAAGAGGCGATCGCTTTTTATGTCGATCTGCTCAACAAATACGGGCCGCCGGGAGCCAGTTCCAATGGATTTAACGAGAATCTGGCGTTATTCTCAACGGGTAAATGCGGTATGTGGGTAGATGCAACCGTTGCCGCAGGGCTGTTATCCAATCCCAAAGAATCCCAAGTTTATAACAAAGTTGGCTTCGCCCGTGCGCCAATTGAAAAATATCCCAACGGTTCAAACTGGCTTTGGGCTTGGGCGCTAGCGGTTCCTAAAACCTCAAAATCACCCGAAGCCGCGCAAAAGTTCGTTGCTTGGGCAACATCAAAGGAATACATTCAACTGGTTGCTAAGGAAAATGGCTGGGTTGCTGTACCACCAGGAACTCGGACTTCCACATATCAAAATCCCAACTATCGAAAAGCTGCACCCTTTGCAGAAATAGTGTTGGCAGCAATCCAATCTGCTGATGTTACCCGTCCATCTGCACAACCCACTCCTTATAAGGGAGTTCAATACGTTGATATTCCAGAATTTCAGGCGATCGGTTCTTCAGTCGGGCAAACCTTGGCGGCGGCGTTAACCAATCGAACTTCTGTAGATCAAGCGTTGCAGCAATCGCAGAAATCCACCGAACGCTTCATGAAACACACGGGTTATATCGAGTAATTCTCAGATGTTCCACAGCAATACTAAACCCAGAAACTCAGATTTAATCTGATTTTCTTAATTACGAATTACGAATTACGAATTGCTTATGTCTTCTTCATTAGCGGTAAAACCTCAATCCGAAACGCCACCACCCACTAAGCAACGGACTACGCGGCAAGTGTCAACCTTACCTCTGGTTGCGCCTTCGGTCGTTGTCCTACTGCTGTGGATGATTGTGCCTCTGGTGATGACTATATGGTTTTCCTTTCAGCGTTATAACTTGCTGAATCCAGACGCACGCAAATTCATCGGGATTGAAAATTTCACTTTCATCCTCAGTGACTCAGCTTTATGGACATCGATCGCTATCACAATAGTTTTAGTTGTTTCCGTTTTAGCAATCACAATTGGTCTGGGCACATTACTAGCAGTACTATTTGACCAAGACTTTTATGGTCGTGGAGTGGCGCGGGTACTAGCAATCTCTCCATTTTTTGTTATGCCCACAGTTAGCGCCCTAATCTGGAAAAATATGCTGATGCATCCAGTGAATGGTTTGTTTGCTCAAATTACTAGAGGTTTGGGTTTAGGGGCGATCGATTGGTTTGCTAGCGTTCCTTTACTTGCCATCATTATCATTGTTTCCTGGGAATGGCTGCCCTTTGCCCTGCTGATTTTGTTGACTGCAATTCAGTCACTCGATCGCGATCAGTTAGAAGCTGCGCGGATGGATGGCGCAAATGCGATCGCTCTATTTCGTTTCGTTATGCTACCGCATCTGAGCCGCGCCATTTCTGTGGTTGCCATGATTGAGACAATTTTCTTCCTGACCATCTTCGCCGAAATCTTTGTTACCACAGGCGGCGGGCCGGGACTTGCAACCACTAATCTAGCTTATTACATCTTCTTAAAAGCCTTGCTGGAATTCGATGTCGGCGGTGCATCAGCCGGTGGATTAATTGCCGTAATCCTTGCCAACATCGTGGCAATCTTTTTGATGCGTAGTGTTGCTCGTAATTTGGATACCTAATAAACATCTCCAAAATAAGGCTACCAACGCAAACCAAAAAACCCAGGTAAAACTGAGTTACATAATTACGAATTACGAATTACGAATTACGAATTAGCATTATGGCACGTAAAACCTCGAAGATTTGGCTATGGACATTACTCGGCTGGCTTGCCGCTTGCATCTTGTTTTTTCCAATTTTCTGGATGTTTCTCACCAGTTTTAAAACCGAAGTGGCGGCAGTATCAACTCCTCCGCAGTTGTTTTTCCGCCCGACATTGGAGAATTATATTGCCATCCAAGACCGGGCAAATTATTTCAATTATGCGTTTAACAGCGTAGCGATTTCCCTTGGCTCGACTATAGTCGCACTGCTGCTTGCCGTACCTGCCGCCTACGCAATGGCATTTTTCCCAACCAAACGCACCAAGGGCACTTTACTCTGGATGCTGTCCACCAAAATGCTGCCACCCGTTGGTGTGTTAGTACCAATCTACATTTTGTGTCGCAACGCCGGCTTACTCGATACCCACATCGGTTTGATTATTATTTATACCCTGATTAATTTGCCAATCGTCGTTTGGATGATTTACAGTTTCTTCAAAGAAGTTCCCAAAGAAATTCTCGAAGCCGATCGCATGGATGGAGCAACCACACAGCAAGAACTTGTGCATGTGTTATTGCCATTAGCAGTACCCGGAATTGCATCCACAGCCTTGCTTTCGATTATTTTGTCATGGAACGAAGCATTTTGGAGCTTGAACTTGACAACGGCAGATGCCGCCCCACTTACAGCCTTTATTGCTTCATTCTCCAGCCCTCAAGGATTATTTTGGGCAAAACTTTCAGCAGCATCAACATTGGCGATCGCACCCATCCTCATCTTCGGCTGGCTGAGTCAACGGCAATTAGTCCGGGGTCTGACTTTTGGTGCGGTGAAATAGAAGGCAGATAATCTTAATATTCTTCTCAAGAACATCACAATTTTTCAAAAATTCACTGTAATTAACCCAAAAACCCTTTACAACTCTCTTACTTTGCGCTCTTTGCGTACTTCGCGGTTCGTTCTCTTATTCCAAATCTTTGCGCCAACCGCGAAAGCCGCTCTACGCGAGAAAAAACTTAAACCCATTAATGGAAACAACTTATGTCAACAGTTGCTTTAAGAAATATCCATAAAACCTACGCCGACACAGAGATCATCAAAGGCATCGATCTCGACGTGGGCGATCGCGAATTCGTCGTCTTCGTCGGCCCCTCCGGCTGTGGAAAATCAACCTTACTCCGCATGATTGCTGGACTAGAAGAAATTTCCTCCGGCGATCTACTCATTGATGGACAAAAAGTCAATGATGTGCCACCAGATAAACGTGGTTTAGCAATGGTGTTTCAAACTTATGCCTTATATCCCCACATGACAGTGGCAGAAAATATGGCCTTTAGCCTCCGACTTGCGGGTATGCAGAAAGCCCAGCGTTATGAAAGAGCGCGTGAAGTCGCTCGTATTTTGCAACTAGAGCCACTCTTGAACCGCAAGCCCAAAGAACTATCAGGAGGACAACGGCAACGCGTGGCGATCGGTCGTGCTTTGGTGCGTAATCCCAAAGTATTTTTGTTTGATGAGCCATTATCTAACCTAGATGCTTCATTGCGGGTACAAATGCGGATCGAGCTTGCCAGTTTACACGACACCCTGCAAGCCACGATGATTTATGTTACCCACGATCAAGTTGAGGCAATGACCCTTGCCGACAAAATTGTGGTGTTGCAGGGTGGAATTATAGAACAAATGGGTTCTCCCCTGGAACTGTACCATCATCCCCGCAATCTATTCGTTGCCGGATTTATTGGTTCGCCGAAAATGAACTTTATCTCGGTGACAGTTTCAGCCGTCAATGACTCTGGCGCAACAGTCAGACTCCCTGGTGACGCAACCGTAACGATTCCGGTGAAACCCAAAACCCTCTCAGTTGGGGATAGAGCAACATTAGGGATTCGTCCCGAACATCTGCTGCTGGATCAAAATAACCCAAGCGTGAATGGTGAAGTATTAGTTGTAGAACGATTAGGCGGAGAAACCTTTCTCTACATCAAGATTGCGGGTGGCGAAACCATAGTTGTGCAAACAGACGGAGATAATCCAGCCATTATGCACGATTACGTTCCAATTTACATTAATGGTGAGCTTTGCCATTTATTCGATCGCGACGGTGAAGCCATCCCTAAAGTTCATCGTCACCATCTAACCCAGAATGAATCCCATGAACAGCAATATCAGCACAGACTCAGCAATCAAGCTGAATGAAGCATCTCTGTCTCATTTAGGAAATAACGTTCGCGTACCCAATTACGATCGCCATCAAATCACTAACGGTATTGTCCATATCGGTGTGGGTGGGTTCCATCGCGCACATCAGGCTTTATACCTGGATAATTACTTTCATCAAAATCCCGGTAGTGAATGGGGAATCTGCGGAGTTGGACTACTGGAATTCGACAAACGAATGCGGGATGCACTGAAATCACAAGATTGTTTGTATACCTTAGTTGAAAGATCCCCAGAAGGCGATCGCGCGCGTGTGATTGGAGCAATTACAAAATATTTGTTTGCCCCAGATAATCGCCAAGCTGTAATTGACACCTTAGCAGATTCCAAATGCCGCATCGTTACCCTCACGATTACCGAAGGAGGCTACTACTATATTGAAGGTAGCGGTGAATTCGATGCCAATCACCCGACAATTCAATACGATTTGCAGCATCCTAATGAACCAATTGGAGTATATGGCTTTTTGACAGCAGCCCTCGATCGCCGCCGTCAACAAGGAATCGCACCGTTTACCGTATTGTCCTGCGACAATCTGCAAGGTAACGGCAACATTGCCCGCAAAATGTTAACCGCATTTGCCCAAATGCAAAACCCAGAATTGGGGCATTGGGTTGCCGAACAGGTTGCCTTTCCCAACTGCATGGTCGATCGCATCACCCCCGCCACCACCCCAGCCGATATCAAAATGGTGGCGGAACAGTTTAACATCGATGATGCCTTTCCAGTTGTTGCCGAACCATTTCTTCAGTGGGTAGTCGAAGACAATTTCAGCGCAGGTAGACCTGATTGGGAATCAGTTGGCGTTCAGATGACGAGTGATGTTCATCCTTACGAGATGATGAAAATCCGGCTACTCAACGCCAGTCACTTGTTGATTGGCTATCTCGGCTCCTTGGCAGGTTATACATACGTCCACGAAGTCATGGCTGATCCCTTGATTCGACAAGCCGTCGATCGTTTAATGGCAGAAGTTACGCCCACACTCCAACCTGTACCAGGAATTGATTTAGATAATTATAAAAAGACCTTAATTGAACGCTTTGCCAATCCTAAGATTCGGGATCAACTCCCGCGTCTTTGCTTGAATAGCTCCGCCAAAATGCCAAAATTTGTTTTAGGGTCAGTTCGTGATGCGCTGCAACAAGGAGGGGCAATTGAATATATGAGCCTAACGGTTGCTGCTTGGTTCCGTTACCTCAATGGAAACGATGATCAAGGTAACACCATTCCCATTGATGACCCAATAGCAGGTACTCTGACTCAACTAGCTCATTCCAGTGGCAGCGATGCCAAACCATTACTCAACCTCACTGAGATTTTTGGCGATTTATCGCAATCACCGCTTTTTGTTGATGCAGTTACGAACCATTTACGCCGATTGTATGAGTTTGGAGCAAAAGAAACACTAGCCCAATTCTGACAAAAAATTCCTTTTTAATCTCTTACCTCTGTGTTCTCTGTGCCTCTGTGGTTTAATTTATCGAACCGCAGAGGCACAGAGGGCGCAGAGAGAGAATATAGGGCTTATAAAATAGGAGAGAAAATTGAGCGACATCGTAGTTGGCTTAGACTTGGGTACAGGAGGAGTACGGGCGATCGCAGTTAACCTACAAGGGCAAATTATCGCTCAGTCAACCAGAAGCTATCCTCTATTAACTCCACAACCCGGTTGGACGGAACAGAACTCATCGGATTGGGTGGAAGCGAGTTTGGATGCTCTCTTCGATGTTACTCAAGAGCTAAACGGACATCGTGCGATCGCCCTCGGTTTGTCTGGACAAATGCATGGTATGGTTCCTCTTGATGCGGATGGCAAAGCGATTAGACCGGCAATTTTATGGAACGATCAGCGCACAGGTAAAGCTGTTGCTGAGATTGAAGCGGCTATTCCCCGACAGGAGTTGATCCAGCGCACTGGAAATCCGGCAATCACAGGGTTTCAACTGCCGAAGCTCTTATGGTTGCGGACTGAAGAACCACAAGCATATACTCGGTTATGGCAAATTCTTTTGCCCAAAGATTATCTGGGATATGTGCTAACGGGCGAAGCAGTAACGGAACCATCTGATGCCTCTGGTGTCGGCTGTCTGAACTTAGCAAATCGGCAATGGGATACAGATATTCTCCATACTCTTGATATTAATCCAGCGTTGTTCCCTCCGGTAATCGAATCTACCGCGATCGCTGGACGGTTAAAATCAGAAATAGCCGCCCGCGTAGGATTACCTGTAGGATTACCTGTAATCGCAGGTGGAGGTGATAATGCCGCAGCAGCAATCGGTTTGGGCATCTCATCAAGCAACCTGAGCCGGGGTAGTTTGAGTATTGGCACATCAGGAGTTATCTTTGCACCGTGCGATCGCCCAATTCCCGATCCCGAAGGTCGGGTGCATTTGTTCTGTCATGTCGATGGTGGCTATCATCTGCTGGGAGTGACGCTAGCAGCAGGTGGTTCTCTGCGTTGGTATCGAGATACATTTGCACCGCATATATCCTACACCGAATTGATGGATATGGCAGAGCGATCGCAGCCTGGTGCGCGTGGTGTTCTATTTCTACCCCACCTCGCCGGAGAACGCAGTCCCCACCTCGATCCAGATACTCGCGGTGCTTTGGTGAATTTATCATTAGCTCATACGCAAGCAGATATAACTCGTGCAGTGCTGGAGGGGGTTGCATTTAGCTTGCGAGAAGCATTGGAGGTAATTAGTGCGATCGCTCCTGTTCATCAACTCTTGGCAACTGGTGGAGGCACACGCTCTCACATCTGGTTACGAATTTTGGCAGATGTTTTGCAAACAGAACTCATTGCGCCCAAAGCTGAAGAAGGAGCTGCTTACGGAGCAGCTATTTTGGCAATGGTGGGAATTGGTGTTTATCCCAATTTAGAAGCTGCACTCAATATTTTACCGCAGGCTAGTAATGTAGTACAGCCACAGCCAAATCCTTTATATGAAGAAGGTTTTAAGCGCTATAAGTTACTTTACGATACCTTGAAAGCTGTGCGTTGATAATTAAATTATCTTAAAGTGAGAGTGAATTACCGAAGATTTACGCAAACAAGTGTTGGCAAAACAACAAGCGCTTTTAGTTAGTGGCGATCGCTCTACTTTTATCTTTGGCGTTGCTGAATCAAGGGATAATTCTTGTAGGGTGGGCGACACGAGATCCCTAAAATACAAGGGACGGGCAAGATGCCCATCCCACAAAACTAGCAAAATCATCCCGCAAATATGCAACGCCTTATCTTTATGTATATAAATAAATAAGCTGGTATTTATATTGGTTGAACTTAAAGAAGAATTCAGAAACGATAATTTGTCTCTAACTCTTTCTCCCTGCTCCCTTGCTGCCTATTTGTATCAACATTAAAGGGGAGTAGTACTGATACCACGCACAAAAATATCTACACAGGTTTCGATATAGTCCTCACAGCTATAGCTGCTGGAATTGAATTTTGCACTGCGGCATAGCATTCCAGCTAACAGCATTCCTGTAAACATATCGACAGCCGGAAATGGATCGAGGTCTGCTCTGACACTGCCTCGTTTCTGACTCGATTGCAGGTAAGCTACCAGTTTTTCCCCTAAGGGCTTGGCAGCTTCTTGAATCACTTGTTTAGCTGCCTCTGGATGACGTTTGGCTTCTCCAATGAAGGTACGAATTAAGTCCTCCTGTGTCTCTAGCATAGTATTGTAAAGATGGGCATACTGTTTTAAATCAATTTTGAGATCCTGTGTCCACGCTTCGGGGTGTGCAAGGGCTTCTGTCTGGAGTGCCAAGGCATTTTTCATTACTTCTCCCAGAAGTTGTTCTTTGCTAGCAAAGTGGCGAAATAAAGTCACCTCATTCACACCAGCAACACGAGCTATTTCACGGGTAGTTGCTCCTTGAACACCTAAACTGGCAAATACCTGCAAGGCGGCTTCTATCAAACGTGTACGAGTGAGAGTTGATGAACGGATAGTTTTATGCATTTATGCTGGCAAGTACTTACTTTCATCATAGATTATGTAGAAAAAGTGGTCGTAATTTAGGGAAAATAGTGTTGATGCTAACATTTTTAAAATTATTGAAAATATTTACCTTCTCAAATTGATTTCGGTGCAGTAGCTAATGTTTTACTCATTTTAGTAACTGGAACAAATATCCCACTTCTTAAATAATGAGGTGCTTTTTGAATGGCAGTAAATCCTAGTCGTAAATAAAACCCTTCAGCATAAAGGCTAGCGGTTGTCATTACCTTATCTATACCTTGCTCAGTTGCTTCGTCGCAAAAATGTTGAACTAAAGCACGGCCAATCCCTTTTCCTTGATATTTAGGATGGACATACAACCCGATTAGTTCATCAACAATGAAACTAGCAAAACCTATAACAAAATCTCCCTCGATCGCAACCCAAAAAGATTCTCTTTTCATACTCTTCAAGATATTTGAACCATCAGGTTTGTCGCGGTAATTGCGCCAAGCTAAAAGTTCTTTTTGGGTGTAGAAAGTTGCAGGTAGAGCTTTGATAGCAGCAATATGAATTGCACTCAGCACCCACGCATCTGTTTCTTGGGCAGGTCGAAGAGATATTTTGTTAGCACTCATAGGTTCAGGGCTGGCATTCAGATTACAAGAGGAGGCAGGGGGCACGAGTAAAGAAGTATAAATGAAAACTTTAGTTCTGGGTCATCTACCCAGTTTAAAAAGAAGAATTGTTCTATTTATACCCTTGTTCACGAAAATCTCGATCCAATTGCTCTCCCAACTTGCCCAATAGTATAACTCTTGAAATATAATCTACGGTAATTCTATCGGTCAAAAGTATAATAAGCTCTAATCACCACTAATACTATCGATAAACCGTATATTATGGATAAAGCAATAAAATAACCAACTTCAAAAGACAAATTTTGAAGTAATCAAGCAATATCTTGTGATATTTCGCTACTTTTGTTGTGTTTATTTTGAATATCTTCTCAAAGCTTGTTCCCTTAGAGTATTTAGCAAGCTGGAAGACATCTAGAAAGTTAGAAGGAGTGAATGTGATCAACGCCATACAAATTAATGAAAACTTGACAACAACAGGACAAGTCATACCAAAACAGCTTGAGCAAGCTATTCAAGAGGGTTTTAAGTCCGTTCTCAATCTGCGATCGCCTGATGAACTAGGATTTTCTAAGGATGAGCAAAAAGTAGCGGAAGCATTGGGGCTGTATTATCAAAATGTTCCACTCAAGGTGGATCTCAAAAATTTGAATGAAGAGGTGATTACCAAAATCCTCACGACACTCGAACAAATCCCGAAACCAGCAGTTGTGCATTGTGCCGCCGGAATGCGATCGACTGGAATTGCGCTGTTGAGTATCGCTATCCAGGAAGGATTAACGCCAGAGGAAACCCTCGCAAAAGCAAGACATCTCGGCTTTGGATTCTTTGAACACGCTGGTGTTAGTCCTCGATTGAAGCAATTATTTGTGGACTACGTTAACAAACACGCGAAGGTAGCTTTACCTGCTAGCTGCTCTTAGATGGATGTTAGTTATTTCTAATTGTTATGTCCTAATAGACTAGAAGGCTGCTATACAAATCATTGAAGAAGAATTCAGAATTCAGAATTCAGAATTCAGAATTCGAGATCCTCTCTATCTTTGCGCTGCGCGTAGCTTGTTTCTTTGCAGGGGTAGCGGGGCGTTTAGCCCATTCTGAATCCTGACTTCTGACTCCTGAATTCTCTCTTCTTAAAAATTAAAAACTGCTCTTGCTGAAAGTAGACAAGAGCAGTTTTTAATAGCAAAGCCCAACATAAAAATTTAGGCATCTTCAAGTTCAAATTGAGCCACCGTAACAGCATTAAAAGCGAAAGCTAAAACTAATGGCATCGGCGACTGAAACCAAAAGGTAAAAAGAACAGCTAGGATTGTGCCTGTTACTGCGGATATTGACCACAATCGTTCTTCAAAAGTCAGTCCTTTTTCGGCTTTAATCAATCTGAGAACATGAACTGGAATTGGCTCTGGCATTACCCCACCCGGAGGGAAAGCCCAGAAGTTGTTACGTCGCTCAACAAATAAATCTGTCCAGCCATTTTCTTGGCACCATGCCTCAATCCATTGAAGTGAGTAATGATTCATCATCGGGTTTCGGAGTTCGGTTTGTGGAAGTTGTGTGCTTGGTGAATGTAAACTCTTGGAGATTCCTGAAGAACTAACTAATCGTTATAAAATTAACGCTAATTATCGAGTTTTAAGCTTTGTTAAGCAATTGAGACGCATATAATTACGCTCAAACCTTGCTTTCATTAATTAAAAGACTAACAGTTCATGGGGGCTGTTGAATTTAAAATACAACAAACTTTACTTGAAAAATGGGAAGTCAAGAATTGTAAATAACTCCGTGAGTATTACTGCTCAAAAAAACTTTTTATATCTTGAAAATTTAAATCTCAAAATGAAGAATTGTAAATAAGTCAACAAGCATAGTCCCTTACTTTTCACGGTATCTGAAAAACCTCTCTCTAAATCTCTCTCCTAAAAGGAGAGAGATTTTGAATTTTCCCCCTTCCCGACACGGGAAGGGGGTTAGGTTTTTGTGGACTTTTCCACATAACGTGAAAAGTCAGGCATAGGCCATAGTAAACATTGCTTGATTCAGCTAAATTATTCCTTTCGAGTTAGGAATTTCAAGTTTTATCTTTATCAAGAGCGATAGATTATATTCCCCGTCTCTGTTTTGCTAAAGCTTGCTTGATGTGAGAAATAATTTATACTCAGTCATTGCGATCGCAATTGTATTTAATAAATATTGTTCTGAATATCTAATTTTAGTGCGATCGCCGATTGCCACTCTCTACCTCAAGTAGCAGGGATAATTTTGCTAAAATAAGAACTTTATGCTCTTTTTGCGTTACAAAATATTAAGCAACGGAAATACACGTTTTCCAAGTCAAGTAGTAAGGCTGCGAGTCTTAATTTAGTACGATGCAGTCTTGCTAATATTCAAATGCGGTAATTAAATGCGGCAATTTTACACTAAATTGGCTCTCAATATCTTTTGGCGGCAAACACTAGCATTCCTTCTCGGAATTATTATCTGGTGTGTGGCCGATCCAGCAGTGGCAGTAGACTGGACTCATCCACTGTCATTTAGCAATGCAGAGTTATCAAGACGTGATTTTTCTGGTGAAAGCTTGCAAGCTGCGGAGTTTTCTAACGCCAATATGGAACTGGCTAACTTTTCAAACGCTGACTTACGGGGAGCAGTCATGAGCGCTTCGGTGATGACAAAAGCAAATCTCCACGGAGCGGATTTAACGAATGCAATGGTCGATCAGGTAAACTTGACTAAGGCAGATTTGAGCGATGCAGTTTTCAAAGAAGCTCTTTTGCTCCGCGCCATATTTAATGATGTAAATATAGACGGTGCAGATTTTACAGATGCAATTTTGGATAGAGCGCAAATCAAAGAACTGTGCGAAAAAGCCAGTGGTGTGAATTCCAAAACAGGCGTGCAAACTCGTGATTCTCTAGGATGTCAATGAAGCGTGTTGGTGTAATTGGTGGCGGACAACTAGCCTGGATGATGGCGGATGCAGCAAAGAAGCTAGGAGTAGAATTAATAGTACAAACTCCAAGCGTTCACGACCCGGCCGTGTCAATCGCTCAGGAAACTGTTTTCGCGCCCGTTGATGATGCAAATGCTACAGAAATATTAGCTCAAAAATGCGATGTCATCACCTTTGAAAACGAATTTGTTAACCTGCAAGCTTTATCTGGTTTAGCACAGCAAGGCGTTTATTTCCGTCCCAAATTAGAAGCTTTAGCTCCTCTTTTAGATAAATATCATCAGCGTTGCTATTTACGCGACTTGGGATTACCAGTTCCTCAATTTTTCGCCCTTGACGAGGTGGAAAATCTCAAATCCAAAATCGAATATCTAGGTTTTCCAGCAGTTTTGAAATCCCGCCGTCATGGTTATGACGGTCAAGGTACTTTCATAATTCAGGATTTTGCTACTTTAGAGCAAAAGCTAAGTGATGAAACCACAACACAAACTTTAAATCAATCACTATTCTTGTTAGAAGAATTTGTCCCCTTTGAAAGAGAACTAGCAATAATTGCAGCTCGTTCTGTGGAGGGAGAAATTGTCACTTACCCAGTAGTGGAAACTCAACAAGAACAACAAGTGTGTCGGCGGGTGATTGCGCCAGCCGAGATTACGCCTAATCAAGTAGCAGAAATCCAAGCGATCGCACATACTCTATTAAATAGCCTAGAAGTAGTGGGAATTTTTGGAATTGAGCTATTTCTCAGGGCTGATGGCAAAGTTTTGGTAAATGAAATTGCACCGCGTACCCACAATTCTGGGCATTTTTCTCTTGACGCTTGCGAAACTTCTCAGTTTGAGCAGCATCTTCGAGCCGTTTGTGGTTTACCTTTGGGAAATCCGGCTTTGCAGTGCGCCAGCGCTGTGATGGTCAACCTACTGGGGTATGAAAATTCTCACAGCGACTACCAAAACCAGCGTCAAAAAATAGCAGAAATTCCCCAAGCGCATATTCACTGGTATGGGAAGACAGAATCACGTCCTGGGCGAAAGTTGGGACATGTCACTGTTTTGCTGGATAATCAAAATCAAGAATCGGCGACTGCATACGCCAACGGCATCGCCCACACCATAGAATCTATCTGGTATCCCAGGTAAATAGCTCAGAAAGTTTCGATATTGAACACACAACATCTTTTGAAAAGCTATAATGGGTGAGTTGCACTACGACGTTGGTGACTGCCATCAAGTTTTTTGATCTATGCCTTTAATGACAAGGGAGTCAACTGTTCTCGTGGCAGTATACCGGGCATGTACCCGGAAACTTTAAACGAGGAATTTAGGTTCCCACCTGGATAAACCCAGGTCATAAACTTAGGTAAAACGGCGTCGCGGTGAACTTAAAAATTATTAGCTCCCAAAGTCAGTTAGAACTTGGGAGCTTTAATTATTTAAATCAGTTTAAAGTAAGTGAACTGACAGTAAAGATTGCGATGTTTTTGGGAACCCTATATACTGAGGTCTCAAAAATTAAGCCCTATGGTCAGCATTTCCGGATATCAGGTTAGCAAAGAACTCTACAACGGTTCTCGAACCTTGGTTTATCGTGCTAATCGAGAAACTGACCAAAAATCTGTGGTGATTAAGCTGATGAAAACTGCTTATCCCAGTTTCAGCGAATTGGTACAGTTTCGCAACCAGTTCACCATCGCCAAAAATTTGAATCTACCTGGAATCATCCAAACCTACAGCCTGGAATCCTATCAGAATGGCTATATGTTAGTGATGGAAGACTTTGGGGGAATTTCTCTAAACCAATGGCAAGGGAGAGGAGAGAATAGGAAAATAGGTGAAACACCACAAGCTCTGATTGAGTTTTTACAAATTGCGATCGCACTGTGCAATACATTAGAGCTTCTAATTCGTCATCGGATCATTCACAAAGATATTAAACCCGCTAATATTTTAATTCATCCAGAAACTAAAGAAGTTAAATTAATTGACTTTAGTATTGCATCTCTGTTACCACGAGAAACTCAAAGCCTCATGAGTCCTAATGTACTAGAAGGAACACTTGGCTATTTGTCTCCAGAGCAAACTGGACGAATGAATCGGGGGATTGATTACCGTACTGATTTTTATTCACTGGGTGTAACTTTTTACGAATTACTAACAGGGGAATTACCCTTTCAATCGCACGAGCCGATGGAATTGGTACATTGTCATATTGCCAAACTTCCGCCTTTAGTGCATGAGATTAATCCACAAATTGCGCCTGTACTCTCATTTATTGTTAGCAAACTGATGGCGAAAAATGCCGAAGACCGCTATCAGAGTGCATTTGGGCTGAAATATGATTTAGAAAATTGTTTACACCAGCTAAAAGAAACGGGGGAAATTGCAAGTTTCTCAATTGCTCAACGGGATGTGTGCGATCGCTTTATTATCCCAGAAAAACTCTATGGGCGCGAGCATGAAGTTGAAACTCTGCTGAAAGCATTTGAACGCGTTACCAACAATCAGACGGAACTAATGCTGGTAGCTGGTTTTTCTGGTATTGGTAAAACAGCAATTGTTAACGAGGTTCACAAACCTATTGTCCGGCAAAGGGGCTACTTCATTAAAGGCAAATTTGACCAATTTAATCGGAATATTCCCTTTTCCGCTTTTGTGCAGGCATTTCGAGACTTAATGGGACAATTACTGAGTGAAAGTGATGTCCAATTGTCAACCTGGAAAAATAAAATTTTACAAGTGCTGGGGGATGAGGGGCAAGTCATTCTTGAGGTAATTCCCGAACTAGAACAAATTATTGGTCAACAACCACCTGCAACGGAACTTTCACAGAGCGCAGCCCAGAATCGCTTCAATTTACTCTTTCAAAAGTTCATTCAGATATTCACCACAAAAGAACATCCATTAGTAATTTTCCTCGATGATTTGCAGTGGGCTGATTCTGCATCACTCAAATTGATGCAGTTGTTGATGAGCGAATCAGGAAGTGGCTCTTTACTTTTAATTGGGGCTTATCGAGACAATGAAGTATCTACCGCGCATCAGTTGATGTTGACTTTAGCGGAGATTCGTAAAGCCAATGCGACAATTAACAGTATTACTTTAGCTCCGTTAAGTAAAGCTAGTTTAAATCAATTGGTGGTTGATACCTTGAGTTGTTCGAGTAAAACTGCCCAACCACTAACAGAACTCGTCTATCAAAAAACTCAAGGAAATCCATTTTTTGCAACGCAATTTCTCAAAGCATTATATGAAGATGGACTGATTACTTTTAATTTTGCTCAAGGTTACTGGCAATGCGATATTGCTGCTGTGAAGGCACTTGCCCTTACGGATGATGTGGTAGAATTCGTAGCGCTACAGTTGCAGAAGTTGCCAGATATAACGCAAAATGTGTTGAAATTAGCCGCGTGTATTGGCAACCAGTTTGATTTGCTAACCTTAGCAATTGTTTCTGAACAATCGGAAACCGAAACGGCAGCATCTTTATGGAAAGCTTTGCAAGAAGGGTTAGTTTTACCTACTAGTGAAGTTTATAAATTTTTTCAAGATAATGAGTATAATGCTGACTCAAACCCCTTCAATTATAATTTTCAAATCCCTATCTATAAATTTTTACATGACCGGGTGCAGCAAGCGGCTTACTCTCTAATTCCAGATGAAGAGAAACAATTTACTCATCTTAAAATTGGTCAATTACTCTTGCAAAATACCTCTGAGTCTCAGCAAGAGGAACGAATTTTTGAGATTGTCAGTCAGTTAAATCGAGGAATACAGCTAATTACCCAACCGACTGAACGTCAACAATTAGCTCAGTTAAATCTGAATGCTGGTCGAAAAGCGAAAGAATCTACCGCTTATGGTGCAGCAATTCATTACTTCTATTCTGGAATGCAGCTGCTACCGATTAATAGTTGGGAAATCGCCTACGAACTGACTCGAAATTTATATGAAGAAGCCGCCGAAGCGGCCTTTCTCAACAATGAATTTGAGCAGATGGAATCTCTTATCCAGGTTGTCATCGAACAAACAACCACCTTACTGGATAGAGTGAAAGTTTATGAAGTGCAACTCCAAGCTTATCAGGTGCGGAATCAATCATTCAAAGCGATCGCAACTGGGCGCGAACTTCTGGCTCAACTTGGGGTAACATTACCTGAATCAGTAACACCTCCAGACATTCAGCAATATGTAGTCAACACGCTCTCGACTTTGGCAGCCAGAAGTATTGAGGGCTTAGTTGATTTGCCATTGATGGACGATACCAAAGCTTTGGTTGCTTTGCGGATTATGGCTAGCATTGCTCCCGCCATCCACCAGGCTGCGCCTTATCTGTTCCCCATTATTGCCTGCGAAGAGGTGAATGTATCTCTTAAATACGGCAATGCACCACTTTCTGCACCAGGATATGCAGATTTTGGAATTGTACTTAATATTTGTAACCAAATCGAGTCAGGCTACGAATTTGGCCAGCTAGCTTTAATACTTGTGGATAGATTTAAAGCAAAATCTGTTCAAAGCATGACTCTATTTAAAGTGGCTGCATTGAATCAATATAATAAACAACATCTTCGCACCTCAATTAGTTTATTACAGGAATCCCATAGTCTTGGATTAGAAACAGGCGATTTTTTTCATGTGCTGGCATCGATGATTTTCAAGTTATTCTATGTCTATTTAAGTGGCACAGAAGTTTTGGAAATTCTCTTAGCAGATATCAAAGCCTACAAGTCTAACTTTGCCCAAAATCAGCGCTTATTAAATTGGTCGAATATAATCTGTCAAAGCATTAACAAGTTAACCGAATATAGCGATAATTCAGAGCGCTTCATTTGTGAAGATTATCAAGATGAACAACTATTATCTGCGCTGATCGAAGAGAAGGATGAATTAACACTCCATGTATTTTTACTAAGTAAATTAACACTCAGTTATTTGTTTGGGAATTTTCCGGCAGCAGTTGAAAATGGAAATCAGGGAGAGCAATACCTTAACGGTGGCGCAGGAATGCTATCTGTGCCTGTTTTCTACTATTACGATTCTCTGTCTCGTCTGGCTATCTATGCAACGGCTGAACCATCTCAACAAGAACAATTACTCTTAAAGGTTGGCGAAAACCAGGAAAAATTGCAGTTTCGAGCCAAATTTGCACCGATGAATTTCCAGCACAAATTTGATTTGGTGGAAGCAGAACGGCATCGGGTTCTGGGCGAAAAAATAGCAGCAATAGAATTATACGATCGCGCCATAACTCTAGCGAAAGAAAACCAATATATCCAAGAAGAAGCTTTGAGCAATGAGTTAGCTGCCAAGTTCTATCTCGACTGGGGCAAAGAAAAAATCGCCCAAGTTTATATGCAAGAAGCTTATTACTGCTATGCTCGTTGGGGTGCTAAAGCTAAAACTGAGGACTTAGAAAAACGCTATCCTCAACTCCTGGCTCCCATCTTACAAGGGCAGCATCATCGCTTTCAACTTAGTTCAACCGTCGATGCATCATCATTTCCACATCAAACGATCCACACAAATCTTTCTAGCAGCAGTATTTCGGAAGCCCTCGATTTTGCCACCATCTTTAAAGCCGCACAAGTTCTCTCCAGTGAAATTCAATTAGAGCAATTACTCACTACCCTCTTGCAAGTGGTAATGGAAAATGCTGGAGCGAAAAAAGCTGCCCTACTTGTACTCGAACAGGGCAACTTAGTGGTTAAAGCTGTAGCCACCATCAATGAGGGGGTGACTCTAGTATCTGTACCATTGTCAAGCAGCCAAAACATTCCGATCGCATTGGTAAACTATGTCAAACACAGCTTAAAAACTGTGGTGCTGGATGATGCAACAGTAAAAAACGATTTTATTACTGACCAATATTTGATGCAACAACAGCCCAAAAGTGTGTTGTGTACGCCGATTTTGCGTCATGGCCAATTAATCGGGTTACTATATCTGGAAAATAAGTTGACGATTGGCGCATTTACAAGCGATCGCCTAGAAGTTATCCAACTGCTATGCGCTCAAGCCGCCATCTCTCTAGAAAATGCTCGTCTTTATCAAGAATCTCAAAATTATGCCCATAAACTAGAGCGATCGCTACAAGAACTTGAGCAAGCCCAACTACAAATGGTGCAAAATGAAAAAATGGCGACCTTGGGTAATTTAGTTGCTGGGGTGGCACATGAAATTAATAATCCCATTGGATTTTTGAAAGGCAGCCTTAACAATGCCGAAGAGTATATTCAAGACTTACTCGCCCATATCCAATGCTATCAACAACATCATCCCAATTCTGCGATCGCAGTCATTGAGCATAGTGAAGAAATTGACCTAGAATTCTTGACTGAAGACTTACCAAAGCTAGTAAGTTCGATGAAGGTGGCTTCAGAAAGGATCAAAGATATTAGCATCAGTCTCCGCACCTTCTCTAGAGCTGATACAACCGAAAAAGTTGCTTGTCACCTCCATGAAGGGATTGAGAGTACCCTGTTGATTTTGAAGTATCGCCTCAAAGCTAACGAAAAACGTCCAGCAATTGAAGTCATCACTGAATACGGTAAATTACCACCAGTTAAGTGCTTTTTAGGACAGTTAAATCAAGTATTTATGAACATCCTCGCTAACGCCATTGATGCCTTAGATACTTCCTGCGAGGGGCTTTCTTTTGCCCAAGCGCAAGACAATCATCACCAAATATTGATTCAAACCGAAGTATTCAGTGAGCAAAACATGGTGGCAATTCGCATCAAAGATAACGGTCAAGGGATACCAGAGGAGGTTAGAGCAAGGATCTTCGACCGCCTATTTACAACAAAAGAGGTTGGGAAAGGAACGGGATTGGGACTCGCGATCGCTCGTCAAATTGTCGAAGAAACCCATGATGGGCGGTTGAGTTGCAATTCTGTGCTTGGTGAAGGAACAGAATTTGTCATTGAGATTCCAGTGTTTTAACTAATTTGTGATTTTCCTCTCAATGCATAACGCGTCTAATTTTTCCGTAATGTGGAGAACAGCAATAGCATAATTCTTCAAATCTGTATAATTTGATTCTAAATTAGGTATCGTTCAGAGTTAAGATGACACAATTGCGTCAAATTGTGGTTAAAGCTACAAAAATTGTTAAAACAACTAACTAATACCGTATTTCCAGCCTCAGTCTTCCGACTAGAGAGTGGGTTAACTTTTATTCATCAAGAAATTCCCACCACTCCCGTAGTTGTGGCGGATGTTTGGGTGCGTGCTGGAGCCAGCCTAGAGCCAAAACCGTGGTTTGGCATGGCGCACTTTTTAGAACACATGATTTTTAAAGGTACGGCGACGCTACCCCCTGGAATGTTCGATTCCAAAGTGGAAAACCGGGGTGGCGTGAGTAATGCAGCAACAAGCTATGATTATGCTCATTATTCACTCACCACAGCTGCCCCTTATTTAAAAGATACTCTTCCCTACTTGGGAGAACTACTACTCAATGCGGCAATTCCAGAAGATGAATTTAGCCGAGAACGAGACGTGGTGCTAGAGGAAATTCGCTCATGTCAAGACGATTCTGATTGGATAGGATTTCAAGCTCTAATTCAAAGCATCTATCCGCATCACCCTTACGGACGTTCGGTGTTGGGTACTGAGCAAGAACTGATGCAGCAGTCACCAGAAGCAATGCGCTGTTTTCACCACGCCCACTATCAACCGGAAAACATGACGGTGGTAATTGCTGGAGGTATAGCCCAGGAATCGGCTTTGGAAATGGTAAATCATTCATTTGCTGATTTTGTCGAACGCTCAAATTGTCCGCAGTTGGAGAAAGTAACAAAGCCAGCGATCGCCGGAATTCATCGTCAAGAATTGTGTTTACCACGCATAGAACAAGCGCGATTGTTGATGGCGTGGCTGGTACCCGGAGTAGAAGATATCCGTACTGGCTATGGTTTAGATTTTTTGTCAGTGTTATTGGCAGAAGGGCGGACTTCGCGTTTAGTGCGCGATCTGCGAGAAGATTTGCAATTGGTACAGGGAATTTGCAGTAGTTTTTCTCTACAACGAGAATCAAGTTTATTTACAATTACTGCTTGGTTAGAACCAGAAAATCTGGAGGAAGTTGAGTCTTTAATTTGCGCTCATTTGGATGATTTGCAGACTAAAGGAATTAGCGAACAAGAACTCGCCCGCACACGCAGACTTCTATGTAACGAGTATGCCTTTTCTACCGAAACGCCAAATCAACTGACAGGGCTTTATGGATATTACAATACCATTGCCCAAGCTGAATTAGCTGTGACATATCCCCAGCAGATTCAGTCTTTTAACGCCCAAGAATTGCAAAAACTAGCTAAACAGTATCTATCGCCGGAGAATTATGCGGTTACTGTACTTAAACCATGTTAGTCATTGGTTATTAGTCATTAGTCATTAGCAAAAGACGAATGACAAAGAACAAATGACAAATGACAAAGGACAAATGACAAAGGACAAACTATAAATGACAACCTTGCTGCAAAAATCGCCCATCCATCGCACCGTATTGAACAATGGCCTTGTCGTGCTGGTGGCAGAAAATCCGGCTGCGGACATTATTGCGGCGCGAATCTTTGTGCGTGCCGGTAGTTGTAATGAAAACCGGGAGCAAGCAGGGTTGGCGCATTTGTTATCGGCAGTGATGACAAAAGGATGCGATGGACTTTCTAGCTTGGAAATTGCAGAAAAAGTCGAGTCTGTAGGGGCGAGTTTGAGTGCGGATGCTGGCACTGATTATTTTTTGCTATCTTTCAAGACGGTAACATCTGATTTTGGGGAAATTTTAACATTGGCAGGGCGGATTTTGCGATCGCCGACTTTTCCTGAAACTCAAGTGGAACTAGAACGGCGTTTAGCACTGCAAGATATTCGTTCCCAAAAAGAGCAACCGTTCAATGTCGCCTTTGAACAAATGCGGCAGGTAATGTACCAAAATCATCCTTACTCCATGTCAGTGCTGGGAGATGAAACTACCATGAGCTGCTTAACTCGTGCAGATTTAGTGGAGTATCACCAGACTTATTTCCGTCCAGACAATGTAGTAATTAGTATTGCTGGCAGAGTCACACCTACAGATGCAGTGGCATTGGTGGAAGAAGTTTTTGGTGATTGGCAATCCCCATCTCAGGCACTACCAATACTGAATTTACCTGAGATTAAGGTAGAACCGCAGGTAAGACTAAAGCCAATACAGACACAACAATCAATCGTGATGCTGGGGTATTTGGGAACATCGGTGACTTCTGTTGACTACGCCGCCTTGAAGTTGCTATGTACCTACTTAGGAAATGGGCTTTCTAGTCGCTTGTTTGTCGAATTGCGGGAAAAACGTGGTTTAGCTTACGAAGTATCCGCCTTTTACTCCACAAGGTTATTTCCAGCCTCCTTTGTAGTTTACATGGGTACAGCACCAGAAAATACCAGCATTGCTCTAGAAGGATTGCGTACAGAAGTAGATTTGTTGTGTACCACCGAAGTATCCGAAAGCGCACTCCAAGCTGCGAAAAACAAGATCCTGGGGCAATACGCCTTGGGTAAACAAACCAACGGGCAAATTGCTCAGATATACGGTTGGTATGAAATTTTGGGCTTAGGAATTGATTTTGACACCAAATTCCAAGAATTGATTGCGGCGGTGAGTGCCAAAGATGCGATCGCTTCAGCTTGTAAATATTTAAAAGAGCCTTACTTGTCTTTAGTTGGTCAAGAAGAAGCAATTAATCGAGCGATCGCGTAACTGAGAATGTGCCGCAGCTACGCCCATCAGAGATATTGTAAAATATAGCAGCTGTTTTTTAGACCAAGCGGCTGTACCATTAGCATGAGAATATTCTGGGAGTGAATTCCATGCAAAGCAGCCTGACAGCAAGTATTTTGAGTTACTTAAAATTACTAGACCCAACTGTAAATCGCTGTAGGATGGAAAAACGGCAAAAAGATTGGTGGCCAAAAAGGTCTAAATCTTTATCAGCCATTAAAATACTCTTGTTCTCCGCTACGCCTCTGCTCATTACCTCAACGACTCTAGTGTCAATAGCAGCCCCACAAAAAATTGCCCAAGTAAATCCTGGAAATAGCATCAACCGCCCTAGCCTCAAAGTTGGTAGCCAAGGCGAACGTGTGGCTGAACTTCAGGCAGCTCTGAAACTTTTGGGTTTTTATTCTGGTGCAGTAGATGGTATTTATAGTGAAAATACAGCTACTGCTGTTTCCCGATTTAAACAAGCAGCTGGCTTGAATCCAGATGGCATTGTTGATGCCAGCACTTGGCAACGACTTTTTCCTAATCAACCAGTAGCAGCATCAACTGCCCCTTCATCCCAGCCAAGATTTAACTCAGCGACAAATTTTCCTGTTCCAACCCAGGCTAGTAACCTCACCAACGTTGGAAATCCCAACCCCAACCCTCCCAGACAAGCTGTAACACAAGTTCCGACTAGACCAGAACCAAAACCTACTACCCCAAAAAAAGCTGTAACCCAAGTTACGAGCAACCCTGAACCAAGACCTGCTACTCCCAGAAAAACTACAACTTCTAGCACAAAGAAACCACCGAAGCGTACTACATCAACTACTAGAACTCAGTCAAACACAACTACAAAACGAACTCCTGGTATTCAATACACCTCAGAAGGATTGCCAATTTTGCGTATAGGATTACGTGGTTCTGAAGTTGTTAAGTTGCAACAACAACTGAAAAAGCTTGGTTTCTTGAAAGGTGATGCCGATGGCGACTTTGGCGAGACAACCGAAGCAGCAGTAAAAGCTGCACAAAAGCGCTATGGTTTGGAACCTGACGGCGTAGTTGGTGGCTCTACCTGGGAGGTTCTTTTGCGGCGTTAGGCATGGTATGAGCATAGCCAGCATATCCTTTGCGTGTAAGCAAAAACGCTGACAAAATGCTCCGAAGTTCTGAGAACCTATTTCTTTTTTGGAAATTCCCAAGTTACAGAGGTTTTTCAACTTCAATAAACCTCTGTAGGGGTTTTGCGCTTCAAAGTATTTTTGATGAATTTAACTAAATAACCGTAAGTTACCCACTTAAACTGTACTCAGGTCAGTGTGGGTAGTTCACTGCGGTACATCCTGCAATACGATAAAGATATACCGATTAGAAGTATCTCTCTTGCCAGCACTGAAAAATTACATTGATTTTAGGCTGATAAAAGATGATGGCAACTTTAGGAGTCAAACACAACAACACTCAATCGTGTTACAAATCACAACTGGCAATAGTGAAATTAATTAAACTTACTGCTAAATCCTCTAAAAAAACTTATGCAACACTTTTTATTAACTTGGCTCGGTACTGCGGTGGCGTTATTCATTACAGCTAATATTGTGCCGGGATTCTTTATCAAGAATTTTGTGACTGCCTTAATCGCTGCCTTTGTAATTGGTTTGGTTAATGCATTTATTAGACCAATTTTACAGATTTTGACGTTTCCGATTACCTTGCTCACCTTTGGTTTATTTACATTGGTGATTAACGCCTTAGCCCTTTGGCTGGCAAGTATCCTAACTCCTGGTTCTGGTTTTGAGATTCAGGGCTTTTTACCTGCTTTGTTAGGTTCAATTGTACTAGCAATTGTTTCTAGCATCATTAACTATTTGTTGAGAGTTGTTGACTAGAAAATTAAGAAACTTTTGTAATACTAATAATATTTAAAGCTTGGGCAACAGCAAGAGTTACCGCTCCTGGTTGCCCTTGTATTTGGAAAATTTGTTTAGGAACTAAAAACTTCGCTGGCAATTCTTTTATGTTTGTAAAGGGGAAAACAGTCAAAGATGTAAGTTGAGAAGCTGCAAGAATAGCAGCTGCCTCTGCTACGCTAGGTGTACCTACTTTATCGTCGGTAATTGTGGCAGGATTGGGGACACAGACAGAGCGAAGTGTTTCCGCAGAAAAGGTTTTTAGGGGCAAATTGCGGAGGCGACAAAGTTTGACTAAGCCAACTTCCGAGGCTTTAGTGTCAATGGTAGCAATACCTGCGATCGCACTTGGAAAAAGTTGATTTTCTCGAAATACTTGCTCAATTGCCAGATCGATCAACTCCCATGATGTTCCCCGTTTACAACCGATTCCTACCCATAAAACCTGTTGCACTTGGTGTATTTCCTTACTCAATTCGTCAAAATTTGGTTTACTCCAACAGCCAACCAAATAAATCTCCTACTGTCAGCCTCAACTCACTTGCAAAATCTGGCATAGGGAGTAAAGCTTCTAATTCATCCAACATAACAGGCTGTTGATTGCGGATGTACACGAACACTGTTTGTTCTTCTGGATCGATCAACCAACCCATTTGTGTTTCATAATTCAGGCGATGTAAAATATTTTTTGTAACTTTCGTTTGTCTTTAAACCGCAAAGTACACAAAGAAAAAATCAGTTTAACTCTTACTCTGCGTACCTTAGCGCTACCTCAGCGCCACTTTGCGTTAAAAAAATATTACATCCTCTCCAATACCTGAATTCCCAACAAAGATAATCCCAATTTCAAAGTTCTAGCAGTCAAATCACATAAAACTAAACGGGATGTACGCTGCGGTTCCTGTGCCTCTAACACCTGAACTCCCTGATTGCGATCGTAAAACTGATTAAACTTTTTACTCAGTTCGTACAAATACTCACATAAACGATTGGGCAGCAAGTCTTGCTCTACACTACTAATAACTTCATCCAGTTGAAGTAAATATTTTGCCAGAGCTAATTCTGTTTCATGCTCCAACAAAACAGCATTATTTCCCAACTCTTTAAAGTTAATATCACCCTTGCGGCTAATCCCCTGAATTCGCGCATAAGCGTACAGCATATAGGGCGCAGTATTACCTTTAAAATCCAGCATTTTGTCGTAGCTGAAGATGTAGTTACTGGTGCGATTTTGGCTTAAGTCTGCATACTTAACTGCGCTGATTCCAACTACCCTAGCAACTTCATTAATAAATTCTTCACTTTCTTGGCGTTCTTCTTCTTGTAATCTAGTTCTTAGGTCAGAATGGGCGCGAGAAACAGCTTCATCTAATAAATCCCGCAAACGCACACTGTCCCCAAAACGAGTTTGGATTCTTTTACCATTTTCTCCTAACACTAACCCAAAGGGAACATGCACTAATTCCACATCATCGGGTATCCATCCGGCTTTGTGTGCTACCTGAAAAAATTGGGCAAAGTGGTTTCCTTGTCCAGCATCGGTTACATAAATTATCCGCTTTGCTCGATCCTGCTGAATCCGGTAACGGAGAGATGCTAAATCTGTTGTGGCATAGTTATAACCACCATCTGATTTCTGCACAATTAAAGGTAAGGGTTCACCTTCTCTATTTGTAAACCCTTCTAAGAAAACACATTTTGCCCCTTGGTTTTCTACCAGTAATCCAGATTTTTCTAAATCTTCCACAACTCCTGGTAGTAAGGGATTGTAGAAAGATTCGCCTCGTTCAGTTAACTTGATATCCAGCAACTCATAAATTATTTGAAACTCCTGCCGCGACTGTTCGCACAGTAATCTCCAAGCATGGAGTGTATCTTCTGCACCTGCTTGTAATCTGACGACTTCTTGGCGTGCTGTTTCTTGAAAAGCTTCATCGGTATCAAAGCGCAATTTGGCTTTGCGATAAAAAGAAACTAAATCACCAATATCTAAAGCATTAGCGGTGGTAAGCGCGTCTGGGTAAACTTCCCGCAGATAGGCGATTAACATCCCAAACTGCGTACCCCAATCACCGACATGATTTAACCGCAGTACATCATGTCCTTGAAATTCTAAAATCCGGGCGATGGAATCACCAATAATCGTCGAACGCAAGTGTCCGACGTGCATTTCTTTAGCAATATTGGGACTGGAAAAATCCACAATTTCCCGCTTCGGCGTTTTTGCGGCTGGAACTCCCAGTCTGGGATCGGCTTGAATCGGGTTTAGTTGTGCTTCTAAGTATGCTGTTTTCAGTTTCAGATTGATAAATCCTGGCCCAGCGATTTCCGGTGGTTCGCAGATTTCGGATACATCTAGTCTCTCAACGATCGCACCTGCGATCGCTCTTGGTTGCAATCCTAACTTTTTACTCAGGGATAAAGCCACATTCGCCTGATAATCGCCAAATTTAGGATTGCTAGCAGGAACCAAAATTGGATCTACTCCAGCGAAGTCAGCGCCAAAAGCAGCGATTAAAGCCTGCTCAACCTGAGCTTTTAGTTTTTCTTGTGTAGCGTTCATATATAGATTTTATCTGTGAAAGGGGGAATGTAGCTCTGGAAAAGCTTGATTATTTTAACCTTAAAAGATATTCATCAAGTCTAAGCAAAGACTGTCATTCTAAGGCACAACCCCCTTAAATTGTCTCCCATCCTCGGCATAACTTCTAGATTTTGACAAACTACTACTAGTTAATCAAGCCAACGAAAGCATAGTACGTAGTAAGCACTTGAGTGCTTAAAATAAAGCTAAACTTATTTACCCAGGTTTCATTGCTTTGATAGATTACTACGTTTCTCAACGTAAGTACGGAGATAAACTCTATTTGTATAGTAGCGTATTAACTAAGCCTTGGCTTAGTTGATACGGATGACGGCGCACTATTACTTATCTACCTCATTTAAATGAAAATTCCTATAGATTAAGCTTTTAGCTTTTCACTATAGTAATTGCACATCTGATTTTCATAAAAAGTATATATTATTCATTAAGTTTTAATCATGTATCAGTTTAATTACTAAGTGTTGACAACAGGATAATGCCAGATTAAAAGTGTCTTTTTTTCAGTAAAAATACTTTAAATAAAGAGCTATTTAAATATACTAGCAAAAGTAAATAAACAGATTGACGTTGCAGAAGTCTAGCTGTTAGAAGTAAGAGACAACTGAAGAGAGATAGCTGCTCAAAAAGCATTATCTAAATTGTCTTTCCTACTTAATGGCTCATAATATGAAACTTAATTTATTCACTGCCTTGATTGCCGCTACAGCTACCTTGACCGGATTAGTTTCCAAAGTAGAAACTGCATCTGCTGCTGATTTTAATTGGAATAGTTCATGGACTCAACCAACTGTATATAATAAGTCTCAAACTGGTTTCAACGACAATCCTTTTCAACAATTTGTTCAAGCAGAAAGTGTTGCCCTTCCAAACAGCGGACAATTTAAATTAGACCCCAGTAAATTAAACCTAAAATACGACTACGATGTTTCTGCTTACTTTATCAATGAGGGTGCAGGTTATAGAAATCAGTTAGCCTTTGAAGCTACAGGAACTACTAATAAGTCTGGGCTGCTTTTTAATGATATTTCCTGTCAAGGAAATGGATGTGTTAGTGGTGACTGGGGTGGTAACGCATTAAAACTAGGTGATGGGGTCAAAGTTGGTAATGTTACCGCAGGTACTCAACTAGATTTATGGTTGAGAGCTGATGGTTTGAACCGTGGTACCTCTGCCAATATATTTGGTACTAAAACTGCCTCTAACGCTGACGGACTACAGCACGCCGTTGCTTATGCTTACAACAACTACATCCTCCTGGCATTCGAGGATTTATACGGAGATTTATACGCTTCAGGGATAGATTCTGCAACTGGTAAGTGGAACGAAGGTTCCGATCGCGATTTTAATGATGTTGTCGTCGTTCTTGATATCGGCGAGGCAAATGTTAAAGCGTTAATTGGCGCTACCGTTCCTGAACCATCTGTTACTCTATCAATGTTTGCCGTGGGGGCAGTTAGTATGTTTGGATTGCGCCGTCGCCGTCAAAGTCGCGCTGCTAACTAAACTTTGAGACGGTGCTTAATATAGGCTGCATTTAATTCCATTGGAAAATAACAAGCGATCGCTCGCATTTTCACCCGTATAAATAATGTACGGGTGATTTTACGTTTGTAGTGGCATTTATATTTTATCTATTGCGATCGCGTTCTAAATCATCAATCACTTTTTGCAAATACCACTCGTCTGACATCCCAGGATGATAATCTTTGTTTTGCTGAATCAATCGTTCGGCAATTTCCCAGTATCCCCCAACCATTCGTAAAAGTCGCTGACGTAGCAGGTGATATTTTTGCTTTTTTGACTCTGGACTAAATTTCTGGATTTTTTCTAGGCTACTTAAGACTTGTTGATAATTTTCCCAGTCTTCTTGTTCGCAAAAGATACTCCCCGCCCGTTGATAATCTTCGACGGCGTTTTGTATTTCTTCTAAACAAGTATAAGCAATACCGCGATTGTAGTAAGCTTGAGCCTCATCAGAATTGATTTGCAGCGCTTGGGTGTAATCTTGAATTGCACCAAGATAATTACCCGTTGCCCGATAGACATTACCTCTGGCAATATAAACTAAGACATCTTCGGGTTGCATCTGGACTGCTTGGTTAAGATCCGCGATCGCACCTTGATGATCTCCTAAGACAGAACGGGCTTTACCTCGGTTGCGATAGACAATAGCATTTTGAAAATTTAGTCGTAATGCTTGATTAAAATCTGCGATCGCTTCTCGATAATTCCCCATTTTACAACGCACAACCCCACGACAGCAGTAAGCTTGGGCATCTTGCGGATCGGCTTTTAATACCCAGTTTAAATCGGCGAGTGCTTCTTGGGTATCTCCCTTTTCAGCCTTTTCTAATAATTGCGTAAAATAATCATTGGTGGATAAAATTGGCGCATTGCTGGAACGCAATTCTTGAAGGGCAGGTTTCTCTGGTGGTTGTAGCTGTTTAATTCGTTCCAAAGACAAACGACAATTCTCTTTGTCTTGTTGCTCTAAATATAATTGTGCAGCCTTTTTAAAGTTAGCGATCGCATCTTGAATATAACCCTGTTTGCGCCGCACCATTCCCCGCAGGTTATAAGCAGCAGCATAATTGAGATTGAGACGAATTGCGCGTTCAACATCATCTAGCGCCCCCGATAAATTTTTCAGCGCTACCCTAGCCAATCCCCGACAATAATATGCCTCTACACTCTCAGGATTCAGCTTCAGGGCTTCGGTATAATCTGAAACAGCTTTCAGAATTGCTCCTGAGTCATAATGTGCTAAACCCCGTTGTAAATAAGCTTCGCTAAAGTAAGGTGTCAGTTGTAAAGCATGGTTAAATTCCTCAATTGCTCCCGCGTAATCTTTTCGCCTAGCCTTTTCCAATCCCCTATTGTAAAATTCGTCATTCATGGCATTTGTTTGGTTGATTCAGTTCATTGAATTCCAGCAGGCTTGTTTGTAGCCTAACCTATGCACTCGCCTTCATATTTTAAGTATATTTCATATTTTTTGTGAAATAAAAACAACACACTACCCTAAGTTTTGATCAATGGAATATTGTACACATCCAGATTTCGGAGTTCAGTTTAGTGAAAATCTCACTAATAAAATTTATGTAATGATTCAGCAGTTTCTGGCTATGTATTAAACTTGAGCCATCAAGTTTAATAAATCATTATCAGCTAGATTATATCCAATTCCTAATAAAAAATTGGGGAAATGACTACATTCAATTCCCCATATCTCGTAGATTGTAAAATATTTACGGTTAACTAGAATTCAGAGAATTCTCGCACTAAAATTAATCTGAAAGCAAGCTAGGAGAAGTCAGAACAAAAACATCCCAATTCCCTTGAGCCTCAGTTTGTGGTTTTATCGGATTGGCATAGTGGAAAAACTCATGGTCATTAACTAATAGGAGTTCTCCCGGATTTAGAATTTTGCTAAATACAGGCTTTTCTTTTTTGGCAGTATACAGATGTGTTTCTCCACCCTGAATATTCTCTCTATCTACTGAGAATATGCCAATAAAATCAGTGCCATCTTGATGGATACCTTCTGGTGCTGGATTACCAAAATTATCTGGAGAACAACTAATTCTAATTTGATGAACTCCGATTTCAGCTTCAGGATGAAGTTTACAAGAATCACTAAATGCCAAAACAAGATTTTTGAAAATATCAAGTTCTATGAGTGCATCATCTAATTCTGCAAACTCTCTTTTGATGTCACCCGCTAATCGATTATACTCTTTGCTTTGAAAGAAGACGCCGTGAGGTAATTTGATTAACTGATTTCCAGAGACTGTGAACCGAGATAATCTTCTAGAACGATAATTATTTTTGATATAAGGATCAAGAGGCATATTATTAAAAAATGCCTTAAAACCTTCTAGACTGATGGAATTTACCTTTCTAAGAGTAAATAGAAAAGCATATTCTAATTCCGTTGCTGTCCACACTTTTTGCATAGGATTTACCTCCTTGCACGTTGAAATTTTCCCAGATTCTTATGGGAGGCTTGTAATACTTAGTATATGCTACTTTTTATTACTATGTTGTCAATTTGACTACAAAAATTGACAATCCATGATATGTAAGGTTGCTTGAATTCTGTCACAGAGCAGAGTAGCTGCTGAAAAGATTTGCAGATATGGGTTCGGTGGGCAAAGAATCAACGTATATTTACAAACAGCAACAAGGTTCCATAATGATAGATTGGCTTTACAAGTACCCACCTTTATATCCCGGTATTTTACTCAAGCGTTACAAGCGGTTTTTTGCTGACGTTCAACTTACTTCTGGCGAAATAGTCACAGCACACTGTCCTAATACAGGGCCAATGATTGGAGTATCGACACCTCTAAGTGCAGTACAGCTTTCCAAAAGCGATAATCTTAACCGTAAATTGGCTTATACTTTAGAACTAATTCAGGTACATGACAATGAGCCGACTTGGGTAGGCATAAATACTTTTTTGCCCAATCGCGTGGTAAAGCTAGCTTTGATGAAATACCTTTTCCCGGAATTGGGCAACTACAGCCAAATTAAGGGCGAGGTAGTTTATGGGCTAGATAAAAAAAGTCGAGTGGATTTTTTCTTGACAGGGAGTGATGAGGAACGCCCGATTTATTTAGAAGTGAAAAATACAACTTTGTCTGAAGGGAGATTAGCTTTATTTCCTGACACGGAGACTACAAGAGGACAAAAACACTTGCGAGAACTGATGGCGCTGTTACCTTTGACTCGTGCAGTGATGCTTTACTTTATCAATCGCGGTGATTGTATCGAATTTTCCCCTGGCGATCGCACAGATCCTATATATGGTAAATTATTGCGGGATGCGATCGCTCTCGGTTTAGAAGTCTTACCTTGCCGTTTTGACATTTCCCCCGAAGGTATCCGTTATTTGGGTTTGGCAAAACTAAAAATTTGATTACATCTAATTCAGAGAAACTAGCAATTGCAACGTCTCTACACGCATAAAACAATAAATCCATCTAGATCGTGTCTAGATGGATTTATTGGTAGTTGATGTTTACTAAAAAACATTCAACCAGACTGTAATGAAGAAACGACTATAGGTAGTCGTCACGTCATAAATAGCATTTGCTATTCAGACGTTGGGTTATGCAGGAATCAAAACTGTGTCAATGACGTGGATGACACCGTTATCAGCAGCAACATCTGCTGTTGCAACTGTTGCATCATTGATCTTAACGCCATTAGAAGCGTCAATTTTTACATCTGAACCTTCAACTGTTTTAGCTGTCTTCAGCTTAACTACATCAGCAGCAAGTACCTTGCCTGAAACAACATGATAGGTCAAGATTTTCTTGAGCTTTGCAGGATCTTTCAATAATGCGTCTACAGTACCTGCTGGAAGCTTGTTAAACGCTTCGTCAGTGGGTGCGAAGACCGTGAATGGGCCTGCGCCTTTAAGTGTATCTACCAGACCAGCCGCTTGGATTGCTGCAACTAGTGTCTTGAAAGAACCATTGTTGGTAGCAGTGTCAATTATGTTGGCCATGTGTTTTACCTAGTTCTGTGTAACTTGTTACAAATCTAAACTATTAATTTAATAAAATCTATCTATCATTAGGTGTATATTAAATCATTTTTTTTATTGATATCATAAAAGTTTGTATACATTTTTATACAAATAAAGAATTATATGTACATCGTCCAGGCGGATGAGTTATGGGCAATGCTGGATGCGCTCACTCTTTTTTAGATAGTGGTAGAGGCGATGGGGCGATCGCATCCAAAGATTGTCAGAGCAGCACTAACAATACCAATAAAATTAGTCAAACTGACATTTGAAAGTATTTAGTTGGTATAATTAAAGCTTTCGATATTTAGGAGCGCTCTGAAAATTTTATAGCAAAATCCATGCTATGTAGACTAATCAGGGTTTTTAGAGAATTTAAATATACTTGAATTAGCTTTTTGTCATGATTTATTGACCAAAAAAGTTGGTAATAAGCATATTTAACTGATATTATTTCATCACTAAATACATTTCACTTGCTGTTTATGTAATTCCACTTGGAAATAAACGGCCAATCACACCAATGCTTTTAGCAATTGTGATTAGCCGTTTATTTCCAGAATTTATGATGCGTAATATTTACGCCAAAACCTTCTTTAACCCCATTTATCTATATCCTCTACCTTCTGCGTGGTTGGTATTTGTGTTGACTATGCGTAAGTCAGGTATGTCAACAATGAGACTTTTAGGTAATATTTTCCCCAAACTATAACTTTCATGAACAGAAGAAGACTTATTGCTTGGATTGCTACAGCAGTTAGCAGCATGATGCTGGTAATCGGCTTGCAGTTCGTGAATTTATCACCAGCAGGCTCTGTAACCACACTTAACGTGTATGCGGCTGTCAGCTTAACAAACGCGCTGAATGCCATTAAGACTCAGTACCAAAATGCTAACCCAGGCATCAACGTTGTTTATACGTTTGGTGCTTCTGGTACTTTACTGAGTCAAATACAAGCAGGAGCAGCAGCAGATATTTTCATTTCTGCTGCTAACAGCCAAATAGATGTATTGCAGAATTCAACCCCAAGTAAATTGGTTGCAGGTAGCCGTAAAAACGTTGTCAAAAATCGTCTAGTTTTGATTGCGCCTACGACATCTCCCGTTAGTGCTGGTAGTGCTGCTCTCACTAGCTTTAATGGTTTAACCAATGCCAACATTACTGGTATTGCCATAGGTGACTACACAGGTACTCCTCCAGTTGTGCCAGCAGGAAATTATGCCAAACAAGTTCTCACTAGCCGAGGTATTTTCACTACTCTCAGTTCTAAATTATACCGTGCTAGTAATGTGCGTAACGTTTTAACTGCTGTTGAAAATAAAACTCTTCTAATTGGAGGTGTAAATAAAACTATCAACGCAGGTGTTGTTTACAAAACTGATGCAGCCATTTCTAACAAGGTAAGAGTAGTACAAACTGCCCTCACAACAGAGAGTGATTCGATTGTTTATCCACTGGGTATACTCACCAGAACTAAAGTTTTAACGACGGCACAAAGTTTTTCTAACTACTTAAGTGGTAGTACAGCTCAGAATATCTTCAAAAATACTTACGGTTTTATCCTCCCTTAATCACCAGAAAGTAAATCAATCAAGTACTCGTTGTCGTGAATTTTGAACTATTTGGAGTCATGTCTTGTGAAGTTCACTAAAAAACTCTCAATTATTGTTTGTAGTTTGACTACTGCCTTCCTTCATACTGCTGTGATTACTAATACTTATAAGTCAGCAGCACAAGCTGAAAGACAAGAACTGATTATCAATGGGGGATTTGAATACGATTCTCTTGTAGATCCAACTAATCCCGAAACTACAAATCCTAATGTTACAGGATGGGTTAAATCTGGTAATCCGATAGATACATCAGGTACTAAAATTGACAATTTTCCTAATACTGGTAAGCAGGGATTATCGCTTGGGGGATTTTCAGCTATTAGCTACATATCGCAGACTATCCCTACATTTCCTGGTCAACGCTACAAACTTACTTACTATCTTGCATCGACAGAAGAAGCACCCGATCTGAATAACAAATTTAAGGTTTTTATAGGTGGGAAAAAGGCTTATGTTCAAAAAAACACTCCTTACCAATCCTACACACAGTACACCTTAAATTTTATAGCAAAAGGAAGATCCACCGAAATAAAGTTTGGCTCTCAAGCGAAGTATGCGTTTTTATATTTGGATGATGTGAGTGTCAAAGCTACACCTGAACATTAAGGTAAAAACTATGGGGATGAATAAACCAAAGGTAGAAGCCTAAGCAATGTCTGGCTCAATAGTGCCAATAATGCCACTAAAATTCATCTGATTTAAAAACTCCATAATGCGTTTATTGAGGAAAATTGCCTTGGGTGTATGAATCATTATCCACATCTATAGCTAAATTTTATAAACCAGAAGAAAGTGTTTATTTTTATTGACACTACTGAAAGCCAGCATGGATGTAACTATCAACTTATTTTCATTGTCAAAATTTAGAATTATTTGGAGTCAAGTTTCATGAATTTAACTAAAAAGCTCTCAATTATTGTTTTTAGTTTTACTACTACATTAATTAGTACTGCTGCGATCGCTAATATTTATAATACAGCAGCACAAGCGGCAGAACTTGTTAAAAACGGAAGCTTTGAACTCGATCCCCTCGTCGATCCTAACAATCCCAACGCTACAAATCCGAATATTACAGACTGGATTAAGTCTGGCGATCCGATGGATATATCAGGGATAAGAATAAGCAACTTTCCTCAGCATGCTAGTGGTAATCAGGGCTTATCACTTAGTGGATTTATAGACCTCAGCTACATATCACAGACACTTTCTACACAACCTGGTCAGCAATACGAACTTAGTTACTATTTAGCATCTATAGATGAGGTCCCTGACCTTGATAATCAATTTCAGACATTTGTAGGTGGAAATAAACTTTTCGATCGAAAAGACATTTCTTTTCAACCATACACGCAATATAAGTTCAATTTCACGGCAGATACATCATCTACAGAGTTAAAGTTTGGGGATTGGGATAAATATGGATTCTTATATTTGGATAACGTGAGTGTAAAACCTGTGCCTGAACCATCAACTATTGGAGGAATAGTTGTTACTGCTGGTTTATTAGGAATATGGCTGAAGAAAAAGAAAGCAATTAGCTAGAAAGAACAGCCCTTTTTTTACCTTTTGAAAAAGGACAAATCGTAAATCCCTCAAACTACTGTGCAATAGCTATGAGGGATTTAGTCATCTTCTGCTAAAAGTTATTCGCTGAATTCCATTAACTATTCGTTTTTTTTCTTGCTTCAAGTCAAGTAGCGAAAAATGTAGTTATTCCTCAAGTTTGTCAATAAAAGCGGAACACTGCTCATATTGAGTATTAGGGCATGAGTGTACAATTTCCCTTATTGAATGAAAAGCATCCGAAAACTCTATTTTAAAATCGGGATTAACCCCCATAAGGTAGAGATGAAAATTTTTTGGTTTTTTCTGGGCTATTTCTTGAGCAATGTTCTGAATTTGTTTGATTGTTAACTTGTCATTGGTTCCTTCACTGACAATAAATGCATGTAACTCTTGCTTTTCATCAATCAATCCCTTGACTCGATTGATTGCTTGAATCAAGGCTTGATCGTCAGAGCGTATTACTTGCAAATCTTTTTCAATATCTCGAAGAGATCCTTGTGAGGATACACCATAAATATTAGATATCTGACGATCTTTTAAAATATCTACATTCATGGGAGATTCTAGATTTGTACGAGAAAATTTGTCGTTTAAGTCAGTTACGAAGTTTACTGATTTTTCAGTCTTTAGTTCATAAGCAATGTAGACCTGTCTCTTTGGTTTAGGTTGCGATGGAGTAAAGCTTAATTTACTTATTCCAAATAAAGCAATTGCACTACTTAAAATACCTAATTTAATTATCATGTCTTTACTAGTCAAATTCTTAAAGCTGCTTTCTTTCTTTCGTGATTTTCTGTTCATAATCAACCTCTTAGTAGTTCTAGTCATGTACCAGGTACTGAAAGTTATTAGGAAATTTTACGAAATTATTGTTAGAATAAGAAGTATCTTCAAGATGCCTTCTGTAATAGAGTTGTCACATAATAAGATGCATTCCTAAACCCTTAACTTATGAATCTTTAAAGTTAAGAAAATGTTATTAAGCGACAAGTCTAATGCTCAAAGCGCAGCTAATTTCTCTGCTCTTGCGCTTTTTTATGTCCATTGCTGGATAAGTGACTATCTTGAATGTGCTGAAAAGAGCTAGAATCTACAGGTTTAACGGATGTTTTCATTAAATATGCCCAGCGTTCATACTCCAACCGAGCATTTTCTTTTGCCTCGGAAAGCAACTCTTGCTGTTTTATCAGTTCCTCTTGAAGTTCCTCTACTCTCCTGTCAGTAGCTTCAATTTTTCTCTTATGCAGTTCGTTGTTCACAGCTATCTTAAAATCTTCTTGAGGATTGAGGATATCTTTTAGATGCCCATTAAGTTCCTGCACCTTTAATTCTTGTTCATGTAGATACGAAGCCTCTTCTAAGCCTGTACTCCACGCCAAAGCAATATTTGCTGTTGCAGAAAGAGCAGATGCCCCAAATGTTGCTATTTGATAAATAGCTTGCTTGGCTAAACTTGTTTGAAGAATACTTATTAATCCTGGAAAAGCAAAGCAAGTTTCCAGGATAATGAAACCTAGTCCAATCCATAATGTTCTATCACCTTCTATAAGTTGTAGCCACCAAGCAACTGTTTCAAAGCTGGTTGCATCCTCAGAAATAGGTTCAACGGCGAATTGTTTACTGCGTTTTCCTAAAGATGACATTGTTGCTTTAATGGATAATGTAATACCCACAGCAGCAGATAGATTCAATGCTGCAATTGGATATTGAAAAGATTTTATACGTTTTAGCTCTACATCAGAATGCTTGTTTAACCCCAAAAAAAGCGAGTAAGAAAGCCCAAATACTAACAGCCAATGCCACCAAGGTCTTTTGTAGGGTACGAGCTTAGAAAGGCGTTCATATTCCTCTCTCCGTAAAGGTTGTATAGCACTTTCTGCTGCATATTTCTCTTTTCCTAAAAGTGTGATTTCTTGTTCCATAGATTCAATCTTCTCAGATAGTTTTTTAGCATTTTCAGATGCTGGGACTACACTTGCACCCCATTGCATTAATAGCATAGGATTTTGAGCTTGCAAGGTTTCTATTGTCGGTTTGTAGAAATTATCTTCAAAGATATTTTCTCTGGAGACATTATCTTCATGGAAACCAATTTTCGGTGTATCAAACCAATTAATCTGTTTAGTTTCTTTAGAAGCACTACTTCCAGAACGCTGACTGAAAGAATTAATAAAATTACTAAGTAATTGCAGCATATTTTTGGATACGGTAAATAACGCAACAATTACTACAACAAAACGTAATAGAACAATTACGGGAAAAATATGTAAAAAATTAAATAAATATAAATACACAAAACATTACATTCCTTAACTTGTAGCGAGAACAAGCGGATTTTAAGGAATGCTAAAGAGGCTAAAAAGTAGACTAGATAAGCGTAATAGGACGTAGACTCTACTGAAAATAGGGTGGTTTTTGGGTTGTGTTGCAAAACCTCTATTAAGAACAGAGAGCCGGATGATTTGTATCTCTAAAGTACTTTCGGGCTATATTGCACTTTTTATGCGTTTCGGCTCAACCTTTACTTCATCAGACTTAGTTGTTTGCCTAAATACATTGGATATGGTGTAACGTATTGAAAGTCTAAGATATCCCGTTCTGCAAGGAGATATTCGTTTTTTAGTTGAAAACGGTATAACCTAGTTTCCTAGAAATAAGAAGCAGGAGTAAGCCAGGTACTATGGGTACTATGAGGCAAAGCTGTCGGTGCATCGGCAAATTATGACAAACCAACATCTGTTAACAAATTATTCCAATCATCAGCAACCACACGCGAACCTGAATTAGTACGCCGCATTTGGAATAAATTAGTTAGAGCGTCTTGCCAAATATGATTGACACCATGAGCTATTTGCAGAGTTAATGGTTGGGTAAATGAGCTAATATCATGTCTGCGTAATCAGTTATGATTCTTACAGTCATTGTACCCCAACTCTTAATCGCTTCACCGCTTGCGATGAGGTAATTAAAAGTTTAATAAATGAGATGAAATTCAATCTTAATTATTAATGCATTAACTACTGATTTTTATTAGCACCTTCCTCCATTTGTTTTCTCAAGCTTAAAGGTCTCATATCAGTCCATACTTCTTTAATGTATTCCAGACATTCTGATTTGAGTCCACTTTTTCCTGCATCTGTCCAACCAAGAGCATTTTCTCGTTCAGCAGGCCAAATAGAATATTGTTCCTCATGATTGACTACAACTTTATAAATTGTTGTATCCTCTGAAGTCATTTGACTCATTTTTACCTCCAATCAATTTTTATTACTCAACTAAAATTTTAAACAGAAGTACGAGGAGGCAAAAAACCTCCAGACCTTAGTTGTTCTACACTATCTTTAACAGCTTGAATAATGTAGCTGATATCTTCATCTGTATGGGCTGTAGATAAATAGCCGCTAATACCCAAAAGGTGAACTCCCTTATGCAGTAGATGATATTTTAATAAGCTCATAGTGACTGAAGCAGTAGAATTTCCCTCCGAAAGTTCTACTGATGCAGAACCAAATAGTGAGCCAAAGTTCGCCATTTTTAACGGTAGTTTTTCATTTGTAAAATAATTATTCAAATCAGTCACAAATTGTGTTGTACGTTCATTCAATTTATGATGCAATGATAATCCTTCACTTTGCAGATATTTGAGTACTGCTTTTGCAGCAGCCATCGCTAATGGATGTTTACAAAAAGTACCTGCAAAAAATGTTTTTTTGGTTTGAGGGTAGGAATCATCGCCATAGTTCCATATACCACCATCAATTGCATTCATATATTTACTTTTTCCAGCAATTACTCCAATGGGTATTCCTCCACCAACAATTTTTCCGTAGGTAGCGATGTCTGCTTTTACGCCAAAATATGCTTGTGCGCCACCAGGATGAATGCGAAAACCTGTAACCATTTCATCAAAAATTAAAGCAATTTCAGTTGCTTGTGTTAATTCCCGCAATTGATACAGAAATTCCTTTGGCTGTAAAGCTGGTCTACTAGTTTGTACAGGAACTACCAAAACTGCTGCTAATTCTTGTTGATGAGTTTTGATAATTTCTAATGATTCAGGATTAGCATAATCTAACACTAAAACATCATTAACAAAATTTGGTATTACTCCCGGTGCTAATGGTATTCCAGAGCGATTATTTTCTGCATTATGGCCTTTAACTAAAGTACCATCAAAATGACCGTGATAAGAACCAGAAAATATAACGATTTTATTACGTCCTGTAACGGCTCTAGCAATGCGGATAGCAGTCATTACGGCTTCTGTACCTGTATTGCTAAAACAAACCCGTTCCATTCCAGTAAGTTGAGAAATTAACTCAGCTACTTCACCAACAAGCTCTGATTGGGGGCCAATTTGAATTCCTTTATCTATTTGATTAATTAAAGCCTCTTTAATAAAAGATGGGTTATGACCAAAAAGATTAATTCCTAGCCCCATCATCACATCTACATATTCATTACCATCTACATCCCATATTTTGGAACCCAAAGAGCGATTAGCAACAATGGGATAATACATTTCTTTCAAGAGTAAATTAAACTCTCCTAAATTTTTATCATCAGATAAAAATAGGCGAGAATTTTGAGAAATTTGCTTTGATGTTTTGGTGCGATCGCTGTAACTATTGATAAAATATTGTAAGTACTCTTGCTGCTGCTTAGTAAGTCCGGCTTTAGCTAGCAGCTTAGTTAGATTGTCTGAAGTTTGAGGTAATGTAACTGGTTGTGCATTCATAAAGTTTCTTGTTTTGATTTATAATCGCAATGTATTAGTTGGCTGCAATTTTACATTTTTTAAATAGGTACACGCTTGTAGCAAATAAAATAATTACTACCAAGTGTTTGAGATATTCCTAAATCGTGATGTGCATCGTAACGGCTAATTTCACTAAATCCAGCAGTTTTTATAGCAGAAAAAATCTCTTTTTTGGCATAACATTTTTCAGATATCACTTTATCTAAACGTTGCCAACTTTTTTCTAATAATGTAAATACAGTTAAATAAATTTGACCTATTTTATTTTCTGGATTATAGATATTTTTTGTAGACCAAGCGTAATCATCTTTGATATTACCAGAAATTTTACCGTTCCAATTTGATTGGAATTCTTCTTCTGTGAAGAAGTGACACAAGAATATTCCATTTTCATTTAGTGCATTATAAACATTGTTAAATACGCACTCTAATTCTTCAATTTTCATAACATAGTTTAGAGAACCAGTTGTTGAAACCACTGCATCAAACTTAGCTGGTAAATCGAAAAATCGAGCATCGCCAAGAATAAGTTTTGCTTCTGGTGCATTCTCACGAGCATAAAGCAACATTTGCTCAGAGCCATCAATCCCTGTGACTTGATAATCCTGTTTGAGTAATTGTTGTGCTAAATGTCCAGTACCACAACAAAGATCAAGAATATGCGCTCCCTGAGTTAAATGTGGTAGTAACAATTTTTCTAAAACTGGTATTGTTTCTTGAAAAAGTCCTAATACCCAATCTTCGTTATATATGCGAGCTAAAACATCATAATCATCATAACGAATTGTTGAGTTCATGAAATATTACTCCTGAAAGTATTGGAAAAAGTTTAGTGAGTCTTTGTTTTCAAACTTTACGATCTAAATAACTCTGTTTAATCAAATAAGAAAAATAAACGCTGAGTAATTTATTGTCTAGCGAAGGACAAGTAATGGAAGTATCAACTAATCCATTGATAACGTTTTGGTTATCAAGCTGTATAAATCCTGAGTTGGAACTTTCTTCGTGAGCTTGTCTTGCTGGAAAAAATGGCACTAATGAATATAAAGGATGGTCTAATGAATCTTGAGTAACATTGAGCAATTTCTCTCGCCACTGGTCATAATAAATCTGCTCAATTGCATAACTCAATGAGCGAATATGCTCGATTAGTGTATTTGAATGGAGAGTTTGGGGATGAATTAAGTGGAAGGTTTTACCGAGAGATTCTTCCTGTTTTGATAAATGAACTATTGCCTTGCTGACATAATCTACAGGAACTATATTCTCTTTAATGTCTATATCTGGCGCACTTCCTAATTGTACACAACCTATTATCAATTTGTACAAAAAGTCATTAATATTAAAAACTCCTGTTTGGCTATGTCCAGATATGCGTGATGGTCTGTAAATAGAGATAGGAATTCCTCTTTCAGCCGCAGTTTGCACTAACTTTTCAGCTACCCATTTAGTTTGGCAATATCCATTGCTGGGAAATTCATTCTCATCCAGTCTATCTTGTTCACGTACTATTTTAACTCCCGATTCAACTTGTGAGGAAACAACACCAGAACTAGAAATAAAATGTACTGGTTTGGTTTTAGTTTGACTAGCTAATCGGAGGATTTCTTGTGTACCTAGTACGTTTGCAGGTTTCAGAATAGAGTACGGATAAATATGATGCACCCAAGCACCATTGTGGTATATGACATCAATTGTAGATGCTAATTGTTGAAATTTTTCAGTTTCTAAACCCAAAAACGGCTTTGATAAATCGCCGATAATGTGAATAATTCTAGAGTCCCAAAGTTCGTTCCAAATTCCATAAGATTCCAAGGTATTTTGCAGTTTTTTATTGCTATCCTCAAAATTTGGATGACGTACTAAGCAATAAATATCTGCTGTGGTTTGTTGCAGAAGTTCAGCTAGTAAAAATGATCCTAAAAATCCTGTAGCTCCAGTCAGTAAAATAGCGTTTGGTTCAGGGATAAACTTACCAACACTTTGAGGATAAATTGTCGCATCTAAAACAGTTTCAGTTTTGATATCTAAAGTTGGGTAATCAACTTCTGTTTGACAAACTCGATCGATATTTTCTGCTAAACCCCCTACTGTAGGTTTTTCTAATAAACTGCGTAAAGATATATCTAAGTTAAAAGTTTGTTTGACTTTGGCAAGTAGTTGAGTAGTTAATAAAGAATGTCCACCCAATTCAAAGAAGTTGTCGTAAACACCAACTTTCTCAACTTTTAAAACCTCTGCCCAGATTTGAGCTAGCATTTCCTCTACAGGAGTGCGAGGAGAAACAAATTCTCCAATTAAATCTGACCTGACTTGCTCTGGTGAGGGTAAGGCTTTTCTATCGACTTTACCATTGGGGCTTCGAGGTAATTCTTTTAGTAGTACAACAACTGATGGAACCATGAATTCTGGTAGTTTATCTTTGGCAAAATTGCGGAGTTCATTAACTGTAGTGGCTGATTTTGACTGGGGAACTACATAAGCAACTAAGCGTTTGTTTCCTGGTACATCTTCACGCGCAATAACTACTGTTTCTTGTACTCCCTGATGTTGATTTAGTAATGTTTCAATCTCGCCTAATTCTATACGGAAGCCACGTATCTTTACTTGGTTATCAATGCGTCCTAAAAAGTCAATATTGCCATTACTAAGATATCGTGCTAAATCTCCTGTTTTATACAGGCGCATTCCTGGTTGTTGGCTGAAGGGATGGGGAATGAATTTCTCAGATGTAATTGCAGCCTGATTTAAATAACCTCTAGCTAAACCTTCACCGCTAATATAAATTTCGCCAGGAACACCAACAGGAACCGGATTTAAGTGAGAATCTAGTATGTATATTTTTGTATTGGCTATGGGACAACCAATGGATATTTGCGTTCCGGTTTCTAGAGAATGATAATGGTATACACTACTCCAAACAGTTGCTTCTGTAGGCCCGTACTCATTAAATAGAGATGCTTCCGACTGTAATTGAGAGTGATGTTCTACCAATTCTAGCGGACAATATTCACCTGCAACTATGACAGCACGCAGGGAATTTAACTGTTCTGGTTTTGCTTGTTGCAATATTAGAGCATATAGAGAAGGAAGACTTAATAAATGGGAAACTCCATTTTGAGAAATTAACTCTACGATTTTAGGTACTTCTCTTTGTACACCTTCTGCTGGTAAGTGTAGAGTTCCGCCACAACAAAGTGTCCAGAAAATACCTGCAACAGAACTATCAAAAGCAAAGGATGAGAGTAATAAGAAACTGCTGATAGGTTCTTGATAGTAGGTAATGCGTGCAATTGTGGAGTGAACTAAGTTACGATGTGCGATCGCAACTCCTTTAGGCTTACCTGTAGAACCAGAGGTGTAGATTGCATAAGCTAAGTTTTCAGGAGTTGCTGTTGGAACGGGTGCTTCCTGACTCTCCTGTGCAATAGCTTCCCAATCTGTATCTAAGCAAATTTTCTGTGCATTGTGGTTGGGTAAGCCTTCCAGGAGATGCTGCTGAGTCAATAATATAGATACTTGAGTATCCTCTAGCATGAAAGCTAAACGCTCTTGCGGGTAGTGCGGATCGAGGGGAACATAAGCGCCTCCAGCTTTGAGAATACCCAAGATACCTACAAGCATTTCTAGGGAACGCTCAACACAAATCCCCACTAATACTTCTGCACCTACCCCTAACTTTTGCAAGGAATGAGCTAGTTGATTTGCACGCACATTTAGTTCAGTATAAGTGAATTGCTGGTTGTTAAATACAACAGCAATATTATCTGGTGTGCGTTCTACTTGCTCTGCAAATAGTTGGTGAATGCATTTATTTTGTGGGTAATCTACTTGAGTTTGATTGAACTCAAATAGAAGCTGATGCAGGGTGCGATCGCTTAAAATTTCTAATTCACTGATTGAAGCTTCTGGATTATACGTTGCACTTTCTACTAACTTGTGAAATTGCTCTACTAAACCTGCAATATTCTGTTCGGAAAGGAGATTAGAGTCATAATGAAATTCTGCATTCAAAAAATCCTTCTGGCGTCTACAAGAAAGTTTAATTTTGAAACGCTCAGTACAGGTATCAAGCTTGAAAATAGAAAATGAGATATTACCTGCACAATGCTTTGTATCTTCTTCTGTAAAATCAAAACCCACAGCCAAAAAAGGCAAAATATCTGATTTATTATCTCCTTCTGATATTTCTTCCCAAGTAAAACACTCTTGCCATTTGTCGATAGATTCTACAGATTCATGCACTTGCTGTAAAAGTTGACTAAATTTAAACTTACCTTCTAAATTACAATGAAGTGGTAAATATTTAGCAAATAGCCCCAATGCTCCTTTGAGTTCTTCATATTTTCTGCCATTAAATTCCTTGGCGACACTCATCTCAGATTGTCCAGTCAATCGCCAAAGCAGAACCAGCCAGCAAGTTAGATAAAAGTTAGATGCAGAAGTATTATACTTATGAGCCAATTTTTCGATATTAGCTACCAGTTCTGGAGTAATAACTGAATCTACTAATTTTGGTTGAAATTTTTGTTGGTTCGAGAGACGATTTTCAAAAGGAAGCTGAAAACTATCAATAGTAGAGAAGTCTTGCTGTTGCCAATATTCTCTACCTATTTTCGTTTCTTCTGCTTCTAGTATTTGATTTTGCCATTCTGAAAAGTCTGCATACTGGAGTGGTTCTTCAGATAATTCTTTATCTAATTTTCCTAAGTAAGAAAGAGCCAGTTCCTGTACTAAACAATTAAGGCTTACACTATCTGCACAGAGAGCAGGCAAACTAATAAATAATATATACTTATCTGGTGAAATAGTTACCAAATACGTATGTAAGATTAAACCTTTTTCAAACTCAAAATTTTGTTGTTTAATTTCCTGAAAAATTAACTCAACCTTTGCCTCTTGTTCTTGAGGTTTCAAATTACTAATATCGGATTTTTTCTCTAAAATAACCTTGCTATCTGTAATTACTTGTACTGGAATAGTCATTCCAGGTAGACAAACAAAACTGGTGCGGAGAATTTCATAGCGATTGACAACATCTTGCAAAGCCAATTCTAAATTATTGACATCAATATTTCCTTCAATCAAAATTGCACAATCGCTACGATAAGCCCAACTGCGATCGATTTGTTGTAGCAACCATAAATGCTCTTGCTGAGGTGAAAGTCTAAACCCCTCGATACTTTCTACTTGCATATTTATACCTCAGTGTTAGTTAAATACTTTGTGGTGTATAAGGTTCAGCCATTCCGACTAAAATTTTTCTGGGAGGAACAAATGGCTGACGAGCATGTATTGATAACATATTATCCAACATCAATACATCTCCTTTTTGCCAAGAAAAAGTGACCATTTCTTCTTGATAAGCAGCTCGCAGTTCAGCTAAGACTGATGGTTCAATTGCAGAACCATCACCGTAATATGTGTTAGTTGGTAAATCTTCTTCTGGCAAACTTTTCAATAACGATTCGCGTATTGTTGCTTCCAATGTGGAAACGTGAAAAAAAGTTGCGTGATTAAACCAGACCATTTCACCTGTTTGAGGATGTTTAAGAATAGCTGGCCCAACTTGTCTAGTTCTTAAGCGATCGCCTGCTTTCCATTCAACCTCAATTCCATTGCTTTGGCAATACTCTTCGACCTTGCTTTTGTCTGTAGTTTGAAATACAGTTTGCCAAGGAAGACCAAATCCATCGCCAAAGTTACGCATATACATAACTTGCTTTTCAATGAAGCGATCGCGTATTTTGGGATCAATGCGCTCAAAAACTTTTCGACAACTACCAATTGGAGTTTCTCCCCCCTTCGCTGCTGGACTCATACAAAAAAAGAAGATTTTCAACGGAAATGTAGGCGAGTAAGCGTGTTCATTGTGAGGAAAAATACTTTGGTCAGCAGGATAGTCAGTTGAAGTATAAATTCTCCCACCTACTTGAGTTCGTGGAGAAGCCCGATAACGATACTCCATTGCTTCTCCACAAATAGCTGCAATAATTTGCTCAAATTCTTCTACTGAATTAACTTTGAAATCTCGAAAAAGGATCGCTCCATATTTTAATAATTCAGTTTTCAAATATTCTCGATTATTCTTAGCCCAATCTTGCAGATTTACACCTTTTACACTAGGCTTAATCACCAAGGTAAAATTACTACCTGGCTTGATAAATTCAGTTTTGATTAACTCTTCTGTAGATATATTAACAGCTTTCCGTCTCACGGAACCTAAAGATTCAATTTTTGTCATGATTTTTATTCTCTGTTACTGATTATTTACTCGTTCTACGTTTAACGTTGATTAGTTTTTGTTGAATAGTATTTTGATAAATTTTTTCTCTAGATAAATCCTCTTTTTTATCTAATTCATCAAAAATTATTTTTAATTCACTTAATTTAGTTTCTGGATGTGTTGCAATCTTATTTAGAAGTGTTGCAAAATTATTTGATAATCTAACAATGCTGTCCCGATCGAACAGGTCAGTGTTATATTCCCATACACCAAATAATCCCTGCTCCGTTTCGTTTAACTCCAACAACAAGTCAAACTGCACTGTTTTGTTTTCGACTTTCAAAGATGTGATAGTTAGACCTGGAAGTTGTAAAGAAGGAGTTTGAGTATTTTCCAAAACAATTTTGACCTGAAATAGCGGTGTGCGGTTCAACTCCCGTTTTGGATTCAGCACATCAACCAGTTTATCGAAGGGTAAATCCTGATGAGCATAAGCTTCTAAAGTCATTTCGCGGACTCGTTCTAATAACTCTACAAAAGTAGGATCTCCTGATAAATCTGTACGCAACACTAACTGGTTAACAAAAAACCCGATCAATTCTTTAGTCTCAGCTTGATTGCGGTTGGCAATATCAGTACCCACAACGATATCTTCTCGATCGGTGTACCAGCACAGCAAAGTCTGAAAAGCCGCTAGCAGAATCATAAACAGTGTGATACCTTGGCGCTGATTCAGAGCCTTCAGCTTTTCAGATAAGGTTTTGGGTAGAACCAGAGCTTCCTTAGCTCCTGAGAAAGTCTGGATAGGCGTTACCGTTCGCGGAGCGTCTCGTAGAGAATCTCGCCGTAGGCATCGCGAGCGATTACTAGGGAGTTCTAGAACAGGAAGTTTACCGCCTAATTGCTTTTGCCAGTAAGTAAGTTGAGTTTCTAATCGCTCTCCCTGTAACCATTGTCGTTGCCAAACAGCAAAGTCTGCATATTGAATTGAGAGTTCCGAAAGCGGTGTTCGCGTAGCATCTCGCAGAGAAAGTTTGCCATGAGAAAAAGCTTCGTACAAAGTTGCAATTTCGTGAATCAGTACACCTATAGCCCAGCCATCAGCGACAATGTGATGCATGGTTAACAATAATGCATATTCTGCTGCCGCAAGTTGTACTAAAGTAACTCGCAACAAAGGCCCTTTAGTTAAGTCGAAAGGCTGTTGAGCTTCTTCACTCGCCAGTCTCAAAACTTCAGCCTCTCTTTCCTCTTGAGAAAGCTCTTGTAAATCTATCACTGCTAGTTTGAAGCTCAAGCTAGGAGCAATAACTTGGAAAGGTTGTTCATCAACTACTGTGAATGTTGTTCTTAAAACTTCGTGTCGTCTCACAACTTCGTTAAAGCTTTGCTCCAGCGCCGCTACATTTAACCATCCCACAAGACGCATGGATTGAGAGATGTTAAAAGCACTGTTCCCAGGCTGTAACTGGTCGATGTACCACAACCTCTGTTGGGCAAAAGATAGAGGAAATAAGTTAGATTCTCGACTTTGACGAACTATTTGCGGTTGTGAAAAGACGTTCTCTTTTTTCTTGTGAAGGCGTTGTGCAAGAAGCTGAAGTTTCTCTGGAGAAAGAGCAGCTAATCGTTGCGAAAGGTCACTCATTTTAATTCACTGCCTCTACCTTAGTTGAGATACAAAATGCTCTTCTGGCGAAATTATCATCCGATCGGGAAATTTTTCAATAAAAACATATTGTAAAAAGTCTTTTTCAATATCTGTCAGTTCAGGTTTGTAAAAAATTAACAGCAACACAACTCTTGGAGTATCGCTATTATTCCATGCTGTATGTTCATAGGAAGAGTCGAAGAATAGACACTTTCCTTCTTCCCAAGTGCGTGACTCGCCAGCAACGCTAATACCGCATTTGTTCGGAATTACAATACCAAGGTGACAGGTAATATGAAAATTATCTGGGTCGCGATGAGGTTTAATGACTTCCCCAGGTTTTAAGACTGATAATGCTGCATCTGTTAATCTTGTATGATTTGAAATTTTTTCTAATAAGCTTACTGTTTTTGGTAAATGTAAACTATTTTTTTCTATTTTTTTACCTGCCTCTATTAGCTCGACTGAATCCCATCCACCACGATTTACACCTAAGTAATGATATGGTTCTAGTATTGATTTATTTTTTATAGCTTCTAGAGCTTCTTGCCTAATTATTTCATAGCTATTTTCTAACAATTTCGCACCAGGCAAATCGCTCATGTCATACCAAGGTTTAGACATCAGCCCCATAACTTGAAATCCTTGTTGATCTGGAGTAGGACTAGCAACTGATTTACCAGAAGCCATGTTGATTGAAAGCTCTATTCTTTTCGTAGAAATGGTTCCAAATTTTTCCTTAAGTTCATCCAATATCTTTTGACTGCGAATATATAATGTTTCGTCATCTTTTATGCTACGTAAAAGCTTGACCACAAAAAATGATGTGGTAAATACTCCTAAAATCCCAGCTAATAATAAGGGAAGAAAAGCAATTACAAAATGGTTATTGCCTTGATGAAGTAACAACAGAGTATGGGTAGCATAAGCACCAATCAGGCAGAAGGCATTTAATGGTATAAGAAACCATCGTTGAAAAATCGTTCTGGTTGCAGAGCTATGGCTAAATATTATTTGTGATAAAGCCTTCCAAAATAATCCTATCCATAAAGCTAAGATTCCATATAAAATCAATAAAGGGATACTGATAATTGCATTGGAAATCTCAACTCTACCATCCAAATCAAGCACAAATAATAAGACAAAGAATAACCCTATTAAAAAAACACTTAATTGGCATATCAATAATACCGAAAAGTATTTTTTACCATTGAGATTGTACAAACTAATCATGAGCATATTTCCCTTGAATACTGGAGCGTTATAGATATTTTAAAAGCTGATAATTGATGTAACGAACAAAAAACGATTTCTCATTTCAGAATTTGTTCATTAGTTTTGTGAAGCAATTAATGACTGAACTTCATCCTGGGATAGTTGTTCAATATCTGCTAAAGCTTGAGCCAACTCTTCTAGATTTGTCTGTTCAGCCAGTTTTTGAACAATAACTTCAGACAATTCACCTATAGTTGGGCCATTAAAAAAGCCTTTATAAGAAAGTTCTATTTGGAAAAGTTTGCACAGTTCAGAAATTAATTGAGTAGCAAATAAAGAGTCTCCTCCTAGCTCAAAGAAGTTATCGTGAATACCCACTTTTTGAATACCCAGAAGTTTTTGCCAAACCTCAGCAAGGGTTCGCTCAATTTCATTAACGGGAGCAATATAAGCATTTCCTAAAATCGGGCGGGGGTGAGTTGGTTTGGATTGACTAAGCTGGGCTAATTTTTCCTCCAAGGTCTTAGGAGATTCATTTGGCTTAATCAAGCTGGGAAAATCTTGTGTTGATACAATGACCTGAGAAACTGTACTACTAGAGATAATACGTTTAAAGGCTTCTATACCCTCAAAAGAAGCCATTCCTGCTGTTAACTTTTCTCCTGTGATTTCCTGATGGCGTGCTTCAACAGCAGCGGCCATTCCTACACTATTCCATCTATCCCAGTTAATAGACTTAATGAATTTCCATGTCCCATATTTGGAGATACTGTAGTTAGCAAAGGAGTCAAGGAAGGCATTTGCAGCTGTATAATCTGCCATTCCAGATGTGCCAATAAATGAACTTAGTGATGAACAAAGTACAAAGAAATCCAATTGGCTTTTTTGGAATAGAGTTTCAAGTACTCGTGTTCCTTGTACTTTAGGTGCTAGCGCATTTTTTACAGCTTCTTTTGTTGTGAGTTGCATCATTCCCCCGCCGTAAACTGCGGCTGCATGAATGACTCCATGAATCTCACTAAATTGCTGATTGCTGTTGTTAAGCACTGCTGACATTTGGTCAAGGTTGGTAACATCAGCGCTAACTACCATTACCTCTGCACCTAATGCCTTTATCGCCTGCAATTTTTGGATCTTCTGGCTGATATTATCTTCCCGATCGTGAGTTGATAACCATTCAGACCACTTGTCTTGGTCAGGAAAAGCTGAACGCCCTACTAATATTAGTTTTGCTTGCACAGTCTGTGCTAAATATTCTGCCAGCACCAGACCAACACCTCCTAATCCACCAGTGATGAGATATACTCCTTGTTTTCTGAGGCGCAGATTTTCGGTAACGGTTTCATTTAGTTGCACAGCTTCAAAATCTTGCACCCAGCGATTCCGCCCACGGTAAGCAATAATTTGGTCAGATGTAGGGGTCGTAAGTTCCGCTATCAGGGTTGTGATGAGTTCTTCTTGACTACTTTCTACAGGAACTACAACATCAATACTGCGACAGGTTATATTTGGATACTCTAGTGGCATAACCTTACAAGCTCCAAGAACCAATGCCTTTTCTGGACACAGTATTTCTGAACCTGTTACTTCCTGCAAATTGTTGGAGACAATGCTAATTTCTAGAGCATCTGTCTGATTATTTTCTGTAATGGCCTGCGCTAAAAACAACAAGCTCGACCAGCCTAAAGCTTCAATTTCTGAGTTTGTATAAGTGTTTGGTGTGACACTCCACAGATGAACAATCTTTTTTGGAATCTTACCCAGACTCCGAAGTTCTTTGAGCAAGGTGTTGTAATCATCCTCTTTTTCAGGATTAATCGTATATATGCGTTGAGGATATTCGCTATTTTGTTGAAATTGCTTTCCAACCCTGACGGAAATAACATCTTGATTCTCAAGTACTAGTTGTTTTATCAACTTTTCACCCAAGCCACACTCATCCACAAATACTAACCAGCATCCTAGCTTTCTCTCGAATCCAGGTTGAAAACGCTGCGGTGGCATAGTACGTTTCCAAGAAGGAATGTAAAACCAGTCAGCAATATCTGATTTTTTACTTAATAAGTCTTGGTTCTGCTGGCTAAGAGCTTTTTGCTTTCTAAAGGTAAATGCTGTAGGTGCTGAGTTAGTTACTGATGTAGTAGCTTGAGCCACTAAAATCTGTTCGCCGAAAGCTTCAGTCTCCGAGACAGGCGCTACCTCAACAAACCCTTGAGAGTGTAGAGCCTTCTGCCATTGCTCCTGTGATAAAAATGGATTACCACGGCTGCGTCCTTCATCCTCTAACGGATTCATCAGCAGTCCGTCGGTGAGATCGAAGTCTAATTGTGGTTGAGTTATCTCCCACAATAGCAGGAATCCTCCAGGAGCTAATAGCGATCGCACATGCTCCAGAGTTTTTGTTATATTCCGGGTTACGTGCAATACATTGACAGCTATCACCACATCAAAACTGTGGCTGTTGAACCCTTGTGCAGTTGGCGGTTTTTCAATATCTAGAAAACGATATTCAACAAAGGGATAAGCACTAAACTTCTGTTTGGCTTGATTCAAAAACAAACCGCCTACATCTGTAAAAGTGTAGTTAGTGCGTTCAGATGGCAAGACAGGCAGTAATTCTGTTGTAGCAATACCCCCTCCACCACCAATTTCTAGAATTCTCAAGTTTACATCTGGCGGTAATAACTTTACTACCTGTTCTATACCTGCTTGCACGATCCCTTTTAAATGGGTATCCAGAGGTAATTCTGAATTTGCAATTTCTGGTTTGTTGTCTTTTATCGCAAAATACAACTCTAACGGTTCTTTTTCACCAGTCAGTACAGCAGGCAGATTCTCACCACATACCTGGACTATATTTAGCTCATGGGGTGTATCTATGTATCTTACTTTAACTTCTTCTACCAAAGCATTAATAGAGTCTGGGGAAAAGGGAACAAGATTTGTAAATAAATCCTTTTCTTGTTGTAGATAACCTTGTTCTACGAGTACATCTAAAAAGCGACACAACAATTGCCGATAACGAGGAATAATTTGAAATTGTTCACACAACTCCTCAAGGGAATAGCGTTCATTATTTTTGCTAAAAGCGCCTAAACGCTGGAGAGCAAGGTTTATGTAGGCAGCGCACAAACGATCCAAACACTGTTTATTTAGCAAATAAGTTTGCTCGTCCAGTGTGGCGATGCTAGCATGAGCCTTTATTCTACAAGCCTCTACGAGAGATTTACCTAAATCAACTGCCGTTTGTCTTGGCTGTTTTTGTGCTTCAATCCAGTAACGTTGGCGCTCAAATGGATAGGTTGGTAAAGGAATATGATGGCGTTGCTCGTTAGCATAAAAACCAGACCAGTCTACTTTGATACCAAAAAGCCAGAGCCGCCCCAAAGAGTTGAGTAAAAATGCTACATCCGATTGTTGTTCTTGTGGATGGCGAATTGAGGTTAGTATAACCTGTTGATCTTTGTGATGTTGCTTGGTAAAGGTACTTAAAGTTCTTCCCGGCCCGACCTCTAAAAAGATACGCTCCTGTGTTTTAAGTAACTCAGTCATCCCTTCGCTAAAGCGCACAGTTTGCCGCAAATGTTTTACCCAATATTTTGGGTCTGTTGCTTCAGCTATAGTAATCCAAGTGCCACTAACGTTAGATACAAACGGAATTGTCGCCGGATGAAGTTGGAGTTTTTGTAACTGTTCTGTAAATGGCTGGAGAATTGGCTCCATCATCTGAGAATGAAAGGCATGAGAAGTATGCAGCCTGCGACAGCCTACACCTTTGGATTCTAGCTGTTGTTGTAATTGTGCGATCGCTTCACTTGCACCAGAAACCACGCAGGAGGAAGGCCCATTACTTGCAGCTAAAGACAGTTCTGTATTGAGCAGAGGTTGTATCTCTGGTTCGGAAAGTTGCACGGAGAGCATTTCCCCACTGGGAAGTTGCTGCATCAGTCGTCCTCGGATTGCGACTAGCATTAGGGCATCTTCCAGCGAGAAGACTCCAGCTAAAGTCGCAGCTACATACTCCCCGATACTGTGACCAATCATTGCTTTGGGGTGGACACCCCATGCCATCCACAATTGAGCTAGGGCGTATTCAATGATAAATAGTGCTGGCTGGGCAACAGATGTCTGCTGAAGTTGCTCTGTTACCTTTGCTGTCTCTGCCTCTGGATAAAGTATATGGCGTAAATCAAAACCTAGATGCGGTTTTAGCAGTTCACAGCAACGGTCAATTGCTAGGGTAAAGGTTGGCTCACTCTGATAGAGTTCTCTACCCATATTCACATACTGCGTTCCTTGCCCAGAAAACATAAACACCACAGGACGATTGGCAGGCTGCTGGTATTGGGTGAAAACTCGCTGTGAATCTAAAGGAGAAAGCACATCCACCGCATCATTCATATCTTGACATACCACCATTCGGCGATGCTCAAAAGCTCGACGACCTACACCAAGGGTATGAGCCACATCGCCTAAGTTGAGATGGGGATGCTGTTTGAGATGATTAGCCAGATTCGCCGTAGCTGTTTCTAGCGCTGATTCCGTTTTTGCAGAAAGAACCAACAGATAATATTTCCTCCCCTGCCCCTCTGCTTCTCTGCCCCCCTGCCCCTCCACAGGGGCTTCTTCTAAAATTACATGGGCATTAGTCCCACCAATCCCAAAAGAACTAACTCCAGCGCGGCGAGGAATGCCGTTTGTTTTCCATTGGGCAAGTTTGGTGTTGACATAAAAAGGACTGTTGGCAAAATCAATTTGCGGTGATGGTTCTTGAAAGTGCAAACTAGGCGGTATTTGTTGATGCTTCAGGGCTAGGACAGTTTTAATTAAACCTGTTACCCCAGCAGCAGCGTCTAAATGACCAATGTTGGTTTTTACTGAGCCAATAGCGCAGAAGCCTTTTTTCTCAGTGCTGGCTCGAAAAGCTTGTGTTAACGCCGCGATTTCAATGGGATCTCCTAGTGTTGTTCCTGTCCCATGAGCTTCAATATAAGTAATGGTTTCAGGTTCAACGTCGGCAAGAACTTGAGCGGTTCTAATCACCTTGGCTTGACCGTCTATCCGTGGTGCTGTATAGCTAACTTTGAGAGATCCATCATTATTAATAGCAGAACCTTTGATGAGGGCATGAATAGTATCTCCATCTGCTAGAGCATCCTCTAATCTCTTCAAAACTACGATGCCAACACCTTCACCACCAACAGTTCCCTGTGCTTGAGCATCAAAAGCGCGGCAGTGTCCGTCAGGCGAACCAATTCCCCCTTCTTTATATAAATAGCCAGCTTTTCTTGATGCAGAGATTGAAACACCACCAGCCAAAGCTATATCGCATTCCCCATTTAGTAAGCTTTGAGTGGCTAAATGTACAGCAACTAATGAAGTAGAGCAGGCGGTTTGAACAGTGAAACTCGGCCCCTCTAGATTCAGTTTGTAAGAAACGCGGGTAGTTAAGTAATCTTTGTCACCTGCGATCGCTAGTTGGTGATTATCTATAGATCCAATAATATCTTCGTTTAAAATAATATTCAGTAAGTACCTACTTAAGCTAGCCCCGGCGTAAACTCCAATAGAACCTTGATAGTTTTCTGAGTCATAGCCAGCATCTTCAAGGGCAGTATATGCACATTCTAAAAAAAGACGATGTTGTGGATCGGTAATTTCAGCTTCTCTGGGATTAAAACCAAAAAATGCAGCATCAAAAAGTTCTACATCTTCTAATACAGCTCGTGCTTTGACAAACTTCGGATTATGGAGTGTAGCTGCATCTAGCCCATAAGCTAACAGTTCTTCATCAGTGAAAAATGAAATTGACTCTACACCATTTTGGAGATTTTGCCAAAACTCATCAACATTTTTGGCTCCAGGGAACCGCCCGGCTATGCCAATAATCGCTATTTCTGAACCATTCTGCTCAACAGATGCTATGGGGATATTCATTTTTCATTAACTCCTTGATTACTCATTATCGACTTCATCTTTTGCAACCGTTTTCTTTGTTGAGATTTACCAATTGTAATTTTTTCTATTGAAATATTAGTTTCACTAATAAATGATGTTTGATTTTTATTTTGACTACAAAACTCACCGAGAGAGTTAATAGTCGGATATCTAAACATATCAAGCATTGATAAATCGACTGGGAATATTTCGCGTAATTGGCTATGAACTTTCACCATGAGTAATGAATGACCGCCGAGTTCAAAGAAGTTGTCGTGAATGCCTATTTTCTCGATATTGAGAGATTTTTGCCAAATTGTAGCTATAGTTTGTTCTATCTCAGTTTGTGGCATCACATAAGTAGCTTCTAGCTCTGGGCGGATTTCTGGTGCAGGGAGCGATCGCCGATCGAGTTTACCGTTGGGCAACAAAGGCAAGGTTGGCAAGATAATGAAACTTGAGGGCAGCATATATTGCGGTAGCTTCTCCTGAAGAAAGCCACGCAGTTCAGTGTTTATGATCGGCTGTTCTGGCTGAGGGCTAACATAAGCTACTAAGTACTTATCACCATGCTCGTCTTCCCTAGCTATTACCACTGCTTCGCGTACTTTATTGTGTTGCTGCAATGTCGCTGATATTTCGCCCAGTTCGATGCGGAAGCCCCGAATTTTTACTTGCTGGTCGATGCGTCCGAGAAGTTCGATATTCCCATTGGGTAAGTAGCGGGCTAAATCGCCAGTGCGATACAGACGCATTCCCGATTTTTCGCCAAAAGGGTTGGGAATAAATTTTTCGGTAGTAAGTTCAGGGTGATTGAGGTAGCCCCTGGCAATCCCAATACCACCAATATATAACTCGCCTGGTACGCCTAAAGGTGTAGGGTGCAAATGTTTATCTAGCAAATAGACCTGGGTGTTGGCAATGGGGCGACCAACAGGTACACAATAAACAGGTTGCTTCTCTGGATAGGTAACTGGTTCAACTGGTTCATAAATAGTGACACCAATCGTTGCTTCAGTCGGGCCATAAGCATTGAGCCAACGGATACGGGGACTCTGGGAGCGATCGCCTACCAGTTTTTGCCAAAGTGCGAGTTTTTCTGGTAAAGCTTGCTCAGTTCCGACAATTACCAAGCGCAGTGTCGGCGGTAATGGTTCTGTTGTTTGAGTCAAGTCAGATACCCACTCATGCCAATAGGCTGTTGGTAAATTGACGACAGTTAGTTTTTCCTGTATCAAGAATTGTCCAAAGTGAGCAAACAATAATACCCGATTGGGTCTGATGACTACAGTTGAACCACTTAACCATGATGGAAATAGTTCTTCGGCTGCCACATCAAAGCTCACAGAAGCGAATTGGAGAATGCGATCTTCTGGTTGCAGTTCATAAGCTTTGGCGGCAGCAATACTGTGATTCACTAAAGCTTGGTGTGTAATCAGTACGCCTTTAGGTGTTCCTGTAGAACCGGAAGTGTAAATTACATAAGCCAAGTTTTCGGCTATTACATTGCTACTGAGGTTTTCCTGACTTTCCTGGGCGTAAAGCTCGCATTCGTCTAGGCATACAACCTTAGCCGCAGATGTCGGGAGTTCCGCAATTAGATGCTTTTGAGTAAGCAACACTAAAGGTTTGACATCATCTAATATTAAAGCTAGTCGTTCCTGTGGATATGCCGGATCGAGTGGCACATAAGCGCCACCAGATTTCAGAATGCCTAAAATTCCGATCGCCATTTCAAGCGATCGCTCTACACAAATCCCTACCAATACCTCTGGTTTAACCCCAAGCGAATCGCTACGCGACAGCTTTGCTGAACGCAAATAATGGGCCAATTGATTTGCGCGGTTATTTAGCTCTCGATAGGTGAGGTGTTGGTCTTCAAAGGTTACGGCAATTGCATCAGGTAATCGCTCTACTTGAGCCTCAAATAACTCATGGATACAATACTCTCCAGGATAGTCAGTTTGAGTATTGTTCCACTCCACCAACAACTGATGCTGTTGAGTTTGTGTCAATATAGGCAATTCTGCAAGGGGTTGCTCTGGGTTAGCGACAACACCTTCTAGCAAGGTTACGTAATGTCCGAGCCAACGCTGAATTGTTTGGGTATCAAATAAATCTGTATTATATTCCAGTTCTAGCAGTAGTTTGCTGTCTGTCTGAAGAATATTTAAATTAATATCCAGCTTAGTAGCACTGGTAGAATTTTTAGCTATCTCAAACTCTTGTTTTAAAGACTTGGACTCCAATGGAGCTTTGTCCAGATTAAACCCTGTGGTAAAAAGAGGGGTGCGGCTAGGGTCTCGTGGTAATTTTAAATTTTCAATTAGTTTAATAAAAGGATAAATTTGATACTCGTAAGCATCTAACAATACCTGCTGGATTGAACTCAAATATTCTGTGAAACCTGGGTTGCCAACAACTTGGCTGCGTATGGGCAATAGATTAACACAGTGGCCGACAAGATATTCACCTGCGATCGCAGATTGTCCAGCCGAAGCAATACCAACAACAATATCTTGTTGATTTGTCAATCGTTGCAATAAGGTGATAAATGCTGTTAAAAGAATCGTAAATAAAGTATAACCACGTTGTACACTTAAGCTTTTCAAAGAATTATACAAAGTGGAATCAAGAATTATATTTTCTCGCGCTCCAGTGTACGAAAATATCGGTGGTCGAGGACGGTCAGTTGGTAATTCCAAAACAGGCACTGAACTGGCAAATTGATTCAGCCAATAAGCTTCAGCTTTTGCCATTTCTGGACTCTGTTGCATTTGTACTTGCCACAGAGCATACTCACTCCATTTCATCGGTTGTGGAAGTTGGCTAGCAATACCTTGGCACTCTGCGGAATAAATTGCTGCTAGTTCTCGTAACAAAATACTAATTGACCAACCATCAGCAACAATGTGATGATTTGTCAAAACCACAAGATGACGATCTTCCTGCAACTTGACGATATGACAGTTCAGTAATGGCCCTTTTTCTAAATGGAAAATTTGTTGAGCTTCTCGTACCAACAATTCCGATAGCTGTGTTTCTCGTTGACTTTTATCTAAACTTGAAAAGTCGCTCACAGGAATGTCTATAGTCAAAGTGGGATGAATCAGTTGATTATCCCCCTCTGGACTAAAAGTAGTTCGCAACGCTTCGTGACGATTGATAATTTCCTGAACAGCCTTACGTACTGCCAATAAATTGCCACTTCCTCGCAGATGAATAGTTCTAGATTCGTTATAGGCGCGGGAAACTTCATCTCCCATCTGTGCTAAAAACCACAGTTCTTTTTGTGCTGCTGTCAGGGGAATTTTGAGCGTTGTTGAAATCGGGGCAGGTGGTAATAATTCCCCTTGTTGCATTTCTACTACGCTTTCCTTGACTGCCTCAATTACATGTTCAATATCTGCATCAGTATGCGCCGTAGATAGATAAAATGTCCGTCCTTCCCAGACATAAACGCCTTTTTCTAAGAGATGGTAGAAAAACAACTGACCAAACTTGAGGGGAGATGAGGCGATGAAACGAAACAGCGAACCAAAATGAACTACTTGAATTGAAACTTGTCTTTGTTCAAAGTAACTATTAAGAGTTTGGGCTAATTTCGTTGTTTTTTCAGATAACTCCTGCTGTAATTTTGGGCCATTATTTTTAATATGGTTGAGTGCAGCCCAAGCCGCCGCCATTACCAAAGGATGTTTGAAGAAAGTACCTGCAAATACTGTGGTTTCCGCTTGAGGATAAGACCCATCTCCATAGTTCCACATTCCACCGTCCAGGGTATCCATCAAAGCTGCCTTGCCAGCTATAACTCCAATTGGCATCCCAGCAGCAACGGCTTTACCGTATGTAGTCAAATCTGCTTGAATATTCCACAAGCCCTGAATCCCACCTGGGTGCATCCGAAAACCGGTAATTACTTCGTCAAAAATTAATACGGTTCCTGTTGCTTGAGTTAATTCTCTAAGTTGCAGCAGAAACTCTTTCGGTTGCAAATCTGGGCGACTGCTTTGTATCGGTTCCACCAGAACTGCCGCCAGTTCGTAAGCATGAGTTTTCAGAATTTCGAGGGATTCAGGTTGTCCATAGTCAAGTACGATGACATCATCAGCAATGTATGATGGAATGCCTATAGCTCTGGGGATAGAACGCCGCGTTCCTTCGCTGGTTGTTACTCCTCTTACCAAAATCCCATCATAAGTACCGTGATAAGAACCAGCAAATAAAGCAATCTTAGAGCGTCTTGTGGTAGCCCGTGCTAGGCGGATTGCTGCCATTACCGCTTCTGTGCCATCGTTACAAAAAGCTGCTCGTTCTGCGCCTGTCAACTCACAAATTAACTCTGCAACTTGACCGGCAAGACGCGATTGTGGGCCGTGCAATATACCTTGTTTTATTTGTTCTTGAATAGCTTCAATAACAAAAGATGGTGAATGACCAAATAAAAGCGCACCAAACCCCATAGAAATGTCTACATACTCTTGTCCATCAACATCCCAAAGTCTGGCTCCCTCTCCACGCTGTCCGTGAATGGGATATAACATCTCTTTAATGGAGGGCAGGAAGCCTGTTATCGCCCTGCTATTGGCATGGTAGGAACGATAAGCTTGAGTAAGTCGTTTAGATTCGGGAGTAAGTTTGACAAAACGTGTAATTAAAGCATCTAAATGTTTTTGTTGACGGTGAGTCAATAGAGTCTTTGATTCTAACTGAAGAGGCTCAATTGTTTGGGTGATGAGTTGTTGATTAGACTCAGTTTGAATCGATGATGGAATTTCTGGAAAATCAGAGTTATTAATTAAAGATTGAGCAACTTGTCTTACCTCATGCTGAATAGGGGTAGATGAGATTGCTTTTTGTACAGGTAATATCTTCTTTGATGAACCTGCTTTTTGTAAAATGTCTAGCTGTTTGGACATCAACTGAAGCTGCTGTTCTATTACTTGTTCTAGTACTGTAACTGTTACAGATTTTTCATCTTCTTGTTCTAAGTTTTGGGTATCTGAAGTCTTTTCAGTATGTGCTTGTAGTATTGTGCTAAATGTAGATTCCTGAAAAGAAGGCTCTACAATCAGATTTTGTGGAGGTAGTTCTTGAGCTATATGAGTTCCTAATGCATGAATTGTTGATAAATCTTCAAGCAATAAGCGAAAAGGAATATCAATACCTAACTCTTGTTGAATAGCACGGTTAATTTGCAACAAAATTAGAGAGTCAACACCCATCGCTAGAAAAGGAGTATGAATATCTATTCCAGATGATTTCACTCCCAATGACTCACTAACAATGTGTTTGAGCGTCGATATTATTTTTTTATAGTGAAAATCTTCATTCATAATATTTTAGATTTATTGAGATTACTACTAACTAAAAATTTAAGTTACTATTATCTGAAATTACATATCTTTTTCTAATAGTTCTAACTGCTGAAACATAATAGAAATTTGACGATCTATTATTTTTATGGCAGGATTATCGCGTTTTTCATTTTTGTTACTCAAATTAAGAATATTGTTTTGCGGAGATTGAACAAGTAAATGTTGTGATTTATCTCCTAAATGATTTTTACGACTACTAACTTTCTCATTATCTAACTTTTGATTATTATGAGTGTCTTTTTCATTCAATGGATTGAAATCATTATCTTTAGAAGATTCAACCCAGTATTTTTGTCGTTCAAAAGGGTAAGTCGGTAAAGCAAGTCGATGACATTTTTGATTGGCATAAAATCCTGACCAATCGACTTGTATTCCAGACAGCCACAAATGTCCCAGAGTATTTAGTAAGAATGCAACATCGGATTGTTGGTCATGAAGATGACGTATGGAGCAAAGTGCCAAATGTCCTTGAGCTTGTTGTTTAGTTAAAGTACTTAAAGTGCGACCTGACCCAACTTCTAAAAAAATCCGATTTGGCTGTTTGCACAATTCAGTAATGCCATCAGCAAAGCGCACTGACGATCGCAAATGTTTAGCCCAGTAATTGTTATCTGTTGCTTCCTCTGGAGTAATCCAAGTGCCAGTTACATTGGATAAAAAAGGAATTTTTGGGTAATTAAGATTGATTTTTGCAAATAACTTGGTAAATGGCTCAATAATAAAGTCCATCATTTGAGAATGAAAAGCATGGGAAGTATGCAGAAAACGGCAGTCAATCCCTTGCTCGGTTAAGCGGTTTTGTAAATCTTCAATCTCTGCGGTTGGGCCTGAAACTACACAGCGCTCTGGTGCGTTGATGGCTGCTAAGGAAAGTTGATCGCCTAGCATCTGCGTAACTTTTTTCTCAGGTAGCGCTACAGCCAGCATTGCTCCTAAAGGTAGTTGCTGCATCAGTTGTCCACGGGTAGCAACTAGCATCAATGCATCTGCTAAAGAGAATACCCCAGCTAAACAAGCGGCGACATATTCTCCTATACTGTGACCAATCATTGCACTAGGGTATACTCCCCTAGATAACCACAATTGTGCTAGAGCATATTCAATCGCGAACAACGCCGCCTGGGTAATATGAGTTTGTGTTAACAGTTCTGTCGCCCATTGGGTCTGTTCTTGGCTGGGATAGAGAATAGTGCGTAAGTCTAACCCTAAAATAGGTTTAAGTTGCTCACAGCAATCATCAACCTGTTCCCGGAAAATTGGCTCAGTTTGGTATAATTCTCTACCCATGTCTACATACTGAGATCCCTGACCAGGAAACATAAACACAACTTCTGACTCACCTGGTTTTTGATAGTGCGTGAAAACTCGTTGCGTATCTTTTGTCTCTAAAACTTTGATTGCATCATCAATATCTTGACAAACTACCATCCGACGATAGTCAAAAGCTCGACGGCCTACCCCCAGAGTGTAAGCAACATCAGCTAAGTTCAAATTAGGGTGCTGTTTGAAGTGATTAGCCAGATTTGCCGTAGCTGCCTCTAATGCTGATTCCGTTTTCGCAGAAACAACCAATAGATGATGTTTCCTCCCCTGCCCCTTTGCCCCCCCCTGCTCCATTACCAGGGCTTCTTCTAGAATCACATGAGCATTAGTGCCGCCAATACCAAAGGAACTGACTCCTGCACGTCTAGGGTGTCCGTTTGACTTCCATTCTGAAAGCTTGTCGTTAACGTAAAAGGGACTGTTAGCAAAATCAATCTGGGGTGATGGTTCTTGAAAGTGCAGACTTGGTGGTATTTGCTTGTGTTTGAGCGCGAGGACAGTTTTGATTAAACCTGCAACACCAGATGCAGTATCTAGGTGTCCGATATTCGTTTTTACCGAACCAATGGCGCAGAAATTCTTTTTCTGAGTTCTGGCGCGAAAAGATTTAGTTAAGGCTGCAATTTCAATCGGATCTCCTAAAACAGTGCCCGTGCCATGAGTTTCTATATAACTGACCATATCGGGTTCGATTCTGCTGATGGCCAAAGCCTCTGCAATCACCTTGGCTTGACCATCGATACTCGGAGCTGTATAGCCAACTTTGGCAGAACCATCATTATTAATGGCTGAACCTTTAATCACAGCATGAATATAATCTCGATCGGCGATCGCATCTGCTAATCGTTTTAAAATAACTATACCTACACCATCACCGCCAACTGTTCCTTGCGCTTTGGCATCAAAGGCGCGGCAGTGTCCATCGGGAGACAAAATTCCTCCCTCTTGATAAGCATAGCCAGTCTTTTTTAAGTTAGTTATCGAAACTCCACCTGCTAAAACCAGATCGGATTCACGATCTATTAAGCTTTGGCAGGCTAAATGAACAGCAACTAATGAACTAGAACATCCAGTTTGGATAGTGATAGCTGACCCTTTTAAGTCTAATTTATAAGCAACTCGTGTAGTCAGATTATCTGTACGATTATTATGTCTAATTTGGTCAAGACCAACTAATTTTATTAATTCAGGATTGGAAAAAAGATTGAATAAAAAGTAACTACTAATACTGGCACTACCGTAGACACCAATTCGACCTTGATAAGTTTTAGAATCATAGCCAGCACTTTCCAAAGCTTCCCAAGCTGTTTCCAAAAAGAGGCGGTGCTGTGGATCTATTATTTCTGCTGTTTTGGGAGAGTAATCAAAGAATCCAGCATCAAATAATTCTATATCTTCCAATACAGCTTTTGCTTTAACATAATTTGGGTCATTTAGTGTAGTTTTGTCTACCCCAATTGATTCTAGCTCTTGGTCTGAAAAAAATGAAATTGCCTCCAAACCATCTTTTAGATTTTGCCAAAACTTATCCAAATTACTAGCTTTAGGAAACCGCCCTGACATACCGATAATAGCTATGTCTAAATCGCTTATTTGATTTTCCTTAAATTCATTATTATATGCCATGTGTAAATTGTTGTTAGTAAAGGTAATTTGTCCAGATAATTTTACCTAGATTGCGCTCTTGATTGTCTTGAAGCAGTGCGGCTCTGGGCGCGTTGAGTGCTTTCCTCAAACGAAGGTAGTTCGGTCTGCTTTTGCGTTAAATATTTAGCTAAGGAATTGATGGTTGGATGTTCAAATAAATTAATTACAGATATATTGGTAGGGAAAACATCTCGTAGTTTGGCGTGGATTTGAACAAGCAGTAATGAATGACCACCGATATCAAAGAAATTATCATAAATGCCCACTTTCTCAACATGAAGTATCTGTTGCCAAATATTAGCGATCGCTTGCTCTACCTCATTTTGTGGTGGTTCATAAGTTGCTGCCAATTCTAGGCGATCGCCATTTGATTCTGAGAGCGCACTATGGTTAACTTTACCATTAGGTGTCAGTGGCAGAGCCTTTAACATGATGAAAGTTGAGGGCATCATGTATTCCGGTAGTTGCTGTCTCAACAATCTTTGTAGTTCGCTAACATTAAGTATTTGTTGTTGCTTAGAAACAATGTAAGCTACTAAAGATTTGTTGCCATTATCTTCCCGAACAGAAACTACAGCTTGTTGCACTTGCAAATGTTGACACAGTATGGTTTCAATTTCTCCAAGTTCAATGCGGAAGCCCCTAATTTTTACCTGACGATCGACTCGCCCAATGAATTCAATATTGCCGTCAGGTAAATAACGAGCCATATCACCACTTTTGTATAAACGCGAACCCGTTGCAAAAGGATTAGGAATAAACTTTTCTGCCGTTATATCAGACTGATTGAGATAACCCCTAGCTAATCCCGCACCGCCGATGTACAGTTCACCTGCTACACCAATGGGTACTGGTTGCAGTTGCTCATCCAGTAAATAAATCTGCGTATTGGCAAGTGGACGACCAAGGGGTACTGTCTGCGTACTAATTTGCTGATTTTTAACTGCAAAGGTAGTAACCCCCACGGTGGCTTCTGTAGGGCCGTAGTGATTGAAAATTAAGCTAGATGGTGCTTGCTGCCGAATCTGTTCAATAAGTTGCCAGCTTGCAGCCTCGCCACCCAGAATTAGCTGCTGGCGAGGCAAGATGGAATCAGATGGTACAGAGGCGAGAAGAGTCGCAAGGTGGGAAGGAACAATTTTGAGACAGTCGATCGGATGGGTGCGGCAGTATTTTGCCAAGGCTGCTGAGTCTGTAGCACACTCGATGGATAATATATGCAGACATCCGCCAGTGCAAAGAGCAGCAAAGATTCCAGTGTTGCCCAAGTCGGCAGCTAAGGTGGAAACTGTGGCGAAGTTAGTTGTTGCTCTTCAAAGACAATAGCAATTTTATCAGGTGTTTTTTGTACTTGTGCTTCAAATAATTGGTGGATACATTTATCTTGTAGATTGTCAATATGTGTTTGATTAAATTCTACTAGTAATTGTTGGCGATCGCTAAAGCTGAGAATTTCTAATTGGCTGATTTTCTCTTCAGGATTAGCAGTTACACTCGTTAATAAAGTTTGAAATTCTTTGGACAGACGTTCAATAGTATCGGCTGAAAAATAATTGATATCGTAGTAGAATTCTATCGTTAAAGAATGTTTGCTTTGAGTACAAGTAAGTTTTATTTTAAATTGTTCAATACAACTGTAATATTGCTCAAGCGAAAATGACACGTCGCCAGCAAGGAGTTTTTCTGGTAGTTCCTCAAACTCGAAACCGATGGGAAAAGCTAGTTGCTCGTGATTTTCTATGGGTTCTGGCACAAAATAATCTTGCCATTCTGCACCCGCTTCTATAGTTTGATTAGCTAGTTCTAAAACTTCTCTAAAGCGTAAATCTGGTGTCAAATGGCTGCGAATTGGCAACCAAGTAGCAACAATTCCTAATAAATTATATAGTTCTTCATAGTCTCTGCGATCGCTAGCCATACCAATAACCATATCTGGCTGTCTTGTAAGTCTCCAAATCAGTGTTTGCCAGCAAGCTAGTAAGACAACATCTGTGGAAGTATCATACTTTTGAGCTAAATTGGCAATCTTAGCTGTCACATCAGGAGTAATATCTAATCGACAGCAGTTTATCTCAAATTTTGATGGCTGTAATGGCTGCTTCTCAAAAGGTAATTTCAACGAAGCGAGTGTAGAAAGCTTTTGCTCATCCCAGTATTTTTTAGCTGTTTCTGCATCTTCATCTGTAAGTAATTGATTCTGCCATTCTGAGAATTGCAGATATTGGACAACTTCTTCTGATAGTCTCTCACCTTGTAAGCAAGCAGAATATGAATTGCTGATTTCAGTTGCCAGATTTTTGAGTGTTCGGGTATCGGCACAAACTGAAGGTAAACTGATGATTAAACTGTACTTCTGAACATCAAGTTTCAGTAGAGATATATGTAAAAGTGGCCCTTGCTCAAACTTAAAACTACGTGCTTCCTGACAAAAATATGCAATTTTGCTTGAAAGTTCTTTCGGTTCCCAGTGAGTTAAATCAATCTCACGCCACGACAAAATACTGCTATTTCCTAAAACCATTACAGGAATTTTCATTCCGGGTAAGCAATGAAAAGTTGTACCCAAAATTCCGTGTCGAATAGCAACTTGTTCTAAAGCAGCTTTTAATATCTTTGGTTTAAGATTGCCTTCTAGAAGAAAAGCACATTGAGCTAAATAAGCTGAACTAGACTGCTGTAATAACCAAAGACGCTTTTGTTGAGTGGAAAGCTGAAACCCCTGAGTTATTTGATTTGACATACATTTCTTATTACTCTTGAGTAAGAACACACAATTTCGCTAACCCACGCTGATTAATGTCAATTCTCTAAAATACAAAAATCTCGCTTAAATCTGAATCTCTTAATTACGAATTACGAACTAGTACAATTTAGTGGTTTTCGGCAAATAAAACAGGCACTTTCAAACGCTTTATCTACTCCCAAATCCTGTTTTAATTCAAACATACTAATTTCTGTAAATCCTACTTGTTCTAATACCGATTTAACATCTGGCACTGAATAAGCTTTTAAGAAAAAACTCCTGTCTGAACGTTGCCATAGCCCATTTACTAATTCAAATATAGTAGTGTCCTTTCGACCAATTTTATTTTCTGCGTCATAACTCCAAATATCTACCCAGACATTATCATCTTTAACACCGCCACCAGACTCATTATTTTGCCACTCTAACTCACATAATTCTTCAATATATAATTCAAAGGCAAAAATCCCGTTGTCTAGTAAGGCATTATACACATTTTGTAATGCATTTTTTAGTTCATCAATGCTGAGGATATAGTTGATAACAACATCTGTTGAAATAGCTGCGTGAAAAGTTGGTGTTAATTTAAAAAAGCGGGCATCATCTAGAATAAATTTAGCATCTGGTGCATTTTCACGAGCAACATTCAGCATTCTTTCAGAACTATCAAGTAACTGGACTTGATAACCTCTTTTTAGAAGCCGTTGGGCAACTTGTCCTGTACCGCAACCAAGGTCAAAAATATGCGCTCCTTCGGGAATATTTTTGAGGATTAACTTGTCTATAAACTCCAACACAATATCGTGGCGTTCTAGTCGACTTTTCAAGTCATAGATAGAAGCGATCGCATCATGATTAGTATTGCGTTGTTTTGAAGATATCAACTGTTTATCCTCCTGTTGCATAATTGAATTTAAGACATTGCTAAATTGTCTTCTTGAATTCAAAAATTAAATTTTTACTTTCTGCGCCTCTATCTTTAAAAATGACGATCCTGCTTTACTAAAAGAATACGAAAACTCCGACTTATCGCTACGTCTCTGTGTTATAAATCTCAGGTTTACTCTATTCATCAACTCAGCGCTTCCTTAATCATTTCTCCCATTGCTACCAAAATTTTACGAGAACCAATATAAGGATTTCGCCCGTGAGCAGTCAGCATATTATCTAGCATTAAAATATCACCCTGCTCCCAAGAAAAGCTAGTTTGAGACTGCTGATAAACTTCATTTATTTCAGCAATAACTGAGTCTTCTATAGAAGTACCATCTCCGTAATAGACATTACGCGGTAGCTGTTGCTTCCCAAATGTAGATAATAGAGATTCTCGAACTTCTACATCCAAATAGGCTATGTGGTGTAACTGAATTTGATTGAAAAATACAGGTTCACTTGTGTTTGGATGTACCGCCAAAGCTGGACGAACTTGGCGAGTAATTAAACTGTTATTATCATACCATTCAACATCAATCTTGGCTTGACGGCAATAATTTTCTACAACCAATTTATCATTGGTACGAAAGAAAGTTTGCCAGCTAACATCCAAACTATTGGTATAGTGACGGACATACATTAATTGTTTTTGCTCTAATCTTTCTCGTAGTTTGGGATTGATTAGTCTGTAAGCTTTGCGACAGTCTATAATCGGCGTTTCTCCACCTTGTTGTGCTGGTTGCACGCAGAAAAACCAAATCTTCAGAGGCCACTGATGTAAATGAGAGCTTTCATTATGAAAAAGGATTGCTTTGTCAGGTGGATAAGGAGTGGAACCATAAACTTTACCACCTTCACCAGTGCGGGGTAAGTCGCCATACTCAGCAAATAAATTGGGACAAATTGTTTGAGCGAAGTTTTCAAACTCTGAAACCGATCTTATATTAAAACCTCTAAATAAAATCGCTCCATGTTTTAATAATTCTGTTTCGAGATATTCTCGATTATTATCTACCCAAGATAGTAAGTCAACTTCTGTAGTATTTGGTTGAATTACAAGAGGAAAATTTTGTCCTCCTTGTAGGTAGTCTGTTTTGATTAATTGCTCTGCTATGAGACTAACAGCTTTCGGAGCAATGCTCATAAATTTTTGTCTTTTAGCAGCTTTACGCTCCTGTTGTTGCATAGTTTGTTGTGCCTTCTCTGCTTCTGTAAGCATTTCTAATGTATTGATGTGGCTTTCAGGTTGGTGGATAATACTATTGATTAATGTTTTCCAAGTTTTTGTAATTATTGTGATAGTATCTGCGGCAAATAAATCAGCATTGTATTGCCATTTACCTTCTATACCTTGCTCGGTTTCTGTGAGAAATAAGGCTAAATCGAATCTAGAATTTTTGGTTTCTAATTCTAGTAATTTTAAGTTTAATCCTGGTAATTTTAAGGCTGATATCGGTGTATTTTGTAGGACAAACAATACCTGAAATAATGGAACTGTATTGCTTAAATGGCGCTCAGGTTGTAATTCTCTAACTAATTCGTCAAAGGGTAAATCTTGATGAGCATAAGCTGATAGTGTCTGAGTGCGAACACGTTGCAACAACTCTAAGAAAGTGGGATTAGCACTTAAATTAGTGCGTAGGACTAATAAGTTAATGAAAAAGCCTATTAATGGTTCAATTTCTGCTTGGTTGCGGTTGGCAACATCAGTGCCAACAACAATATCATCTTGCTTAGTGTAGCGTTGCAGTAAGATTTTAAAACTCGCCAGCAGTGTCATAAATAAGGTTACACCAGCTTGCTGGGCAAGATGTCGCACTTCTTGCACTACTGACGCAGGTATCACAAATGTGTGACTAGCACCCCTGCTAGTCTTCACTTCTGCACGGGGATGGGTTGTGGGTAGTTGCAATACAGGTAGGTTTGCTAATTGCTGCTTCCAGTAGGTGAGTAAAGCTTCTCGTCTTTCACCTTGCAAATGTTGACGTTGCCAAACTGCAAAGTCTGCATACTGGATCGTTAATTCTGGTAATTTGATGGTTTTTCCGGTAGAAAAAGCTGCGTATAAAGGGGCAATTTCGCTCATTAGTATTCCCATTGACCAGCCATCAGTAATGATGTGGTGCATTGTGAACAACAAAATGTGTTCTATTTCTGCCAATTGCAGTAAACTAGCTCGCATTAAGGGCCCATTACTCAAGTCAAATGGTTGAGCTTCTTCTTCTAAAATAAATTTGGTAACTAATTCCTCTGCGGAAGTTGTAGAAGAAGTTAAATCTACTAAAGATAATTGCAAATTCCAGGCAGGAGCAATAATTTGCACTGGTTGCCCATCTAGGATATTAAAGGTAGTGCGTAGAATTTCATGACGTTTGATGATTTCGTTAATGCTTTGCTCTAGTGCTTCGACATTTAGCTGTCCATTGAGACGTAACACCATCGGGAAATTGTAGATTGTACTATCAGGTTGTAACTGTTCAATAAACCAAAGACGCTGCTGAGAAAAGGAGAGTGGAACATGATTGAGTTGCGATCGCTTGGGGATAATTTGCTGTTGTTGAGATGGAGCGCCAATCATATCTTCAACAATCTCCGCTAAACTTTTAACAGTCGGATATGTGAAGAGTTTTGGTAGAGGTAAATCTATATTAAAGCTCGTGCGGATTCTGATTACTAGTTGCATGGCCGTGAGTGAATTACCACCCAATTCAAAGAAGTTATCTTCCCGGTTCACTTGCTCTACAGCCAGTAAATCTTGCCAGATATTGGCGATCGATTTCTCAATCTCGGTTGTCGGTACAGTATCACTAGGCTGCACTTGTGGACGCAGATTTTCTGGTGCAGGTAAGGAGCGGCGATCGACTTTACCATTAGAGGTTAATGGTAAGGCATCTAGAAGAATATATGCAGCAGGCAGCATATATTCTGGGAGCTTCTGCTGTAAAAAGTTGCGTAATAGGGAATACAAATCACCATCAGCAGGTAAAGCTTCTGGAGAATTGAGGACAACATAAGCTACCAATTGCTTATTATCTTGAGATTTGCCCACGACATTAACTGCTACATCTTTAATTACTGGATGTTGCTGTATGGCGCTTTCAATTTCTCCTAGTTCAATCCGGTAGCCGTTGACTTTGACTTGAAAATCTTCACGTCCTAAAAACTCAATATTGCCATCGGGTAAATATCGTCCCAAGTCCCCAGTTTTATATAAACGCTCTTGAGTATGGGGATGAATAATAAAGCTGGCATTGGTCTTGTCTGGATTTTTCCAGTAACCTTGAGCTAATCCAATCCCACCAATATAAAGTTGTCCCGGAACCCAGACAGGACGATGTTCTAAGGCGGCATCAAGTACATAAAAACGCTGATTAGCCATTGGCCGACCGTAGGGAATGCTTTTCCAGGTCGGATCAACTGTGGTTATGGGATAAACAATTGACCAGATTGAGGCTTCTGTTGCCCCACCCAAACTAATAACTTGAGCATTTTCCCACATCATCCAAATTTGACTAGGTAAATTTAGAGATATCCAGTCACCACTAAGTAATACTAGGCGTAAGCAAGAATGTAACAATTCTTGGCGATCGCCTACGTACTCCAATAGCACCTGCATCAAAGCGGGTACAGAGTTCCAGATGGTAACTTGATGTTGCACCAGCAATTTGACCCAATGTTCTGGGTTCTTGCCTGCATCAGCATCAGGAATGATGATTGTTGCTCCCGCTCCTAAAGTGCCAAAAATGTCATATACTGACAGGTCAAAACTCAGAGATGAAAGGGCAATTACCCGGTCTGTAGAGGTGACATTAAAACGGCAGTTAATGTCAACAATCGTGTTTACAGCGCCTTGATGGTCAATCATCACCCCTTTAGGCAATCCTGTAGAGCCGGAAGTGTAAATAATATAAGCTAAGGAGGTAGGAGAAGGGATAAAGGGAGGTGGAAAATCAGCAAGAGAGGGTTCTAGGATGTCTGCACAGATGCGGGTGATGTTGCTCGGCCAGTCTAAAGTAGAGTCAAGCCATGATTGAGTAATTACCTGCTCAATTTCTGCTTCTTGAAGAAGGTAGCAACGGCGCTTTATAGGCAGTTTGGGGTCAATAGGTACATAAACTGCACCAGCTGCCAAGATACCTAAAGCAGCAACAATTTGTTCCCAGCCTTTATCCATAACGATCGCTACATGTTGCTGAGGACAAACCCCTAATTGGCGTAAGTTATGGGCTATATGTAAAGAGCGATCGCTTAATTCCTGATAAGTCAGAGTGCGATCGCTGGCGATCACAGCAGCTTTGTCTGCATATACATGAACTCGATCAAAAAATAAGTTGTGTAGCGTCAGAGTCGGTTCAATTACTACATCAGTAGCATTAATTCTGAGAATTAGTTCCTGCTGTTTTGCTGCTAATAATTGACTTGTCTTGGTGTACCAAATTTCGTCCTCATTAGCCAGACTGGTAAGAAAATTGCAGTATACAGAAAAAGCATCATCCAATAATCCAGATGGGAAAATTTCTTCCACGGCATTCCAGTAGAAAACCAACTCACCTGCCACTTCTGAAACTACATGATCTAGATAAACTTGCGGTGTTTGGCTGCTGCTGTATACACATTCTCCCAGCCAATCCAAGGGTGAAGTTGAATCACCCTGAGCATCTTGAGATAGAGTACTCGTAAAGACAACTGGCATTATTGCCCCTAAACTTCTTTCTTGTGTCTGTACCAGTTCCCGTAAAACTTGCACACCACTGACATAGCGATGATCTAAATCATCCCAAAGCTGTTGTTGGATGCGTTGCGCTCTCACTGTAAAAGAATTCACCTCTGAATTGTCTACTGCTAGCAGATTTAATGTTGTAAAATCACCTACAATTTGATTAATTTGAGGATGTAAGGGCAGACGATTAAAGAGCGTTAAATTAATAGTAAACCGTGGGCTTTTACTCCAAACTGTTAATATTTCAGCATAGGCGGCTAACAAAATTATTGAAGGTGTAACACCAATTTGCCGTGCTTTACTTTGTAATCTTAGCCAAGCATCGCTTGCTAAATTTCCTGTGCGACGGTCAAAACGTGGGTTGTTGATAACAACTAAATTCTTTGCTAAAGATAATTCTGGAGATGGTGGTAATGTAATAATTCGACTTTGCCAATACTTTAAAGCACGGCTATAAAGTTCAGTATTACGCAGAGCAATTTCACCTAATACGTAATCTCTAAATGAAATTTCCAGTGCCTCTAGAGAAGTATCTGGATTTTGTACTAGTTCAGCCAGTTCTCGACCGATAATTTGGTAACTCCAAGCATCACCAATCAATAAATCAAAACTTAAGTACAGTCTAATTTTGTTTTCACTGAGTCTAATAGCACTAATCTCGAATAGAGGCCATTTATTAGCAGGTAGGACTTGATGCGACATGCGATCGCGAATTTCTGCTAATCGAAATTCTCTGATTTCCTCGCTTTCTCCTCGCAAATCTAAAACTTTGATTTCATAAGCTGGCACTTGAGCTAAAATTCGCTGTTGTCCATTAGGTTGCACTATCGCCCGCAGCATATCATGACGTTCAATTAGTCGCTGCCAAGCTGTGTTAAATCTATCTAAGTCTAAATTTAAACAGTCAATTTCTCTATAAGCATGAGTAGCAACATTGCTTAAATCAAAAGCCCCATTCCTACCAATCCAATATGCTTGTTGAATATCTGTTAGGGGGAAAGGTTGGTAACGTTCTTCCGGATTGGGTGCAATTGACAGGTTAAGTACACCATCAACCCGATCCTGATTGTTAGTAATATGTTCTGCTATGCCAGCTACAGTAGGACTATCAAATAAAGTCCGCAAAGGTAATTCTATTTGCAATACTTCTCGCATCTTATAAATTACCTGAGTTGCTAATAGTGAGTGACCACCCAATTCAAAAAAATTATCGTAAATACCTACTTCTTGCACACTCAATAAATCTTGCCAAATCCCTGTTATTACCTCTTCTATTTTATAGCGAGGCGCTACAAACTCTCCCTCTAAATTGTTTCTTGTTTGTTGAAGTTTCGGTAATAAATTTCTGTTTATCTTACCATTGGGCGTTAAAGGTAGAGCTTCTAGCATTACAAAGCTAGAAGGTAGCATATAGTCAGGTAAACGATTTATGAGGAATTTATTTAAATCATTTAATTTGAAACTCGTGGCTTGATCCACAACTAAATAAGCAACTAAACGTTTATCACTATTTTCATTTTCTTGGGCTATGACTACAGCTTCTCGTATCTGTGTATATTGAGTTAATACTGCTTCAATTTCTGTCAGTTCAATGCGAAAGCCCCGAATCTTGACTTGGTAATCGCTACGTCCAATAAATTCGATTGTGCCATCTGCTAAATAACGTCCTAAATCCCCTGTTTTATAAAGTCTTGCACCTAGTTCATGGCTAAAGGGATTAGGAATAAATCTTTCTGCTGTTAAATCAGGACGATGTAAATATCCTTGTCCGATACCCCAACCACCTATATATAATTCACCCGCCACACCAATAGGTACTGGTTGCAAATGTTGATCTAAAAGATAGATTTGAGTGTTAGCAATTGGTTTACCTAAAGGAATTACTTTAGTTGGTGCATCTGCTTCGATAGTGATGGGATAAGTGGCGACAATACCACAGGTTTCCGTTTGACCAAACATATTAATAAGATGTGTCTGATGTTGCAAGCCAAACTTCCAATTAATCGGAATATCAGATAACAGTGGTTCACTAGCAGAAACAATTAAGCGCAGTTTATTATCTAACCAATAACTTTTTGACTCTGGCGATAAACTAGCTAGGGTGTAATTACAATTGCGCCAAAAAGAAGGAACAATATCAATGACTGTGATATTATCCTGCTTAATTCCTTGAAATAGTGCTAAGGGATCTTGACGTTGTTCCTGGGTGGCAATTTTGACAGTTGCACCTCGCGTCAGAGGAACCATTAATTGTCTGACGGAAGAGGAAAAAGCTAAGGATGCAGTGTGTAAATAGACATCATCGGCTGTGATACCTAGCGCCTGTTGCATCGCTTGCACATAATGGCACAAGTTAGCGTGGGTGACGCGCACACCCTTGGGTTTGCCTGTAGAACCAGAGGTGTAAATTACATAAGCTAAATTAGAAGCAGATGCACTTTTTGTTAAATCTTCTGTTGACTCTTGGCTGATAATATGGCCAATTTTATCTATACAGATTACCTGTGTTTCATGTGCAGGTAATTCAGCTTTGAGGTGTTCTTGAGTTAGCAAAACCTTCGGTTGAGAGTTTTGCAACATAAACGCCAAGCGCTCTTGAGGATAAGTTGGATCTAGCGGTACATAAGCACCACCAGCTTTGAGAATACCTAGAATACCCAATACCATTAATGGTGATCTATCAACACACAAGCCCACTAAAACCTCAGCACCAATGCCCAATTTTTGTAGATAACGTGCTATTTGGTTCGCCCGATTATTTAGTTGAGTGTATGTAAATGTTTCATTTTCAAAAATGAGCGCTATTTTATCTGGTGTATTAATTACTCGTTCAGCAAAGAGTTGATGAATACATTGATTGCGATCGTAATTGACTTGGGTATTATTAAATGTTTGGAGTAGTTTTTGCTTCTCTGCTTTATCAAGAACTTCTAATTGAGAAACTGGGAAATTTTGGAAAGCGATCGCACTCTCTAATAAAGTACAAAGTTGCTGTGTTAATCTTTGAATATCATCGGCTGAAAAGAGGTTTGCATCATAGCAAAGCTTGAGACATAGAGAGTTGTCTTGATAATAACTAGATAGTTTAACTTTATATCTATCTATATAAACAGCCTGCTGATGAATTGAGAATTTCACCTCCACAGCATCATACTGTGGTGATTGTGGTTCAAATTCAAAAGTAAATGGCAAAAATCCAGCTTCTCTTTCTAAATAAAAATATTCTTCGTAAGTAGAAGCTGTATCTAAATTAATTTTAACTTTCTGCCAAAGCTTTCCAAACGTGTCAGTTTCTTGAATATGAATAGAAATTGGCAAAGATTTAGAGAGCAAACCTAAGACTGATTCTAATTCTTGATACTTCCGACCATCAGTAACAATACCTGTAATTAAATTGTCTTGTCCTGTCAACCGCCACAGCAAGATATTCCAGCAGGTAAATAAAACATCACTTATGGCAATATTCTGAGCTTGAGCATAATTGGTAATTTTATCTTGAAAATCAACATCTAATTTCAAGCAATAACTTTGAGGATTGAATGGTAAACTTGCTGCCGCTGTATTTTCAAAAGGTAGTTGTAAGGCTGCTAAAGCTGAAAAATTTATATTACTCCAAAAATCTCTACCTGTTTTGGTTTCTTCTGCTATTAAAAGCTCGTTTTGCCACGCAGCTAAATCAGCATATTGTAAAACTTCACTCTCTAATGCTTCCTCTTGATGACAGATAGAAATATATGAATTACTTACTTGCTTAATAAAATTGTGTAATGTCAATCTATCACTACAAATAGCAGGTAAAGCAACCATTAAAATATATTTATTGTTTCCTAATCTTACTAAAGACAAATTTAATACTGCATCTTCTTTTAAATTTAATTTAAAATTACAAAAATCGTTAAATATATTTTTTAAATTATCTTCTTGAGCTTGATAACTATCACTACTTAAATCATATTCTTGATGCCAAAATGCACCTTGATTATTAATAAATTGCAAAGGCAAATTCATCTCCGGCATATCTCGATAATTGGTGCGGAGAATTTCGTAAGTTCCAACGACTTGATTTATAGCAGTTTTTAAAACTTCTGTTTGCAAATTTCCGGTAATTGATACAGCACAAACAGCGCAATAAACAAAACTATCGCCTTGCTGTAAACTCCACAGATACTTCTGTTGTGGAGACAGTTCAAAACTATTAACTGCCGTTAGCATATTTGACTCCAATTTTTGATCTATTTCGTTTTTACGCAGTCATTTAGAAAATTTCGCTTATTTATATCAACCACTAAATGGTTCTGCCATTCCTACTACAACCTTTCTCTTACCTACAAAAGGTTTTCTACCATGTGCTGTTAGCATATTATCTAACATCAAAATATCGCCAGTCTGCCAAGGAAAAACTATTGTCTCTTGCTGATAGATAGTACGCAATTTATCTAAGACATCTACCTCAATTGGCGAACCATCACCATAGTATGTATTATGTGGTAAGTCTTCTTCAGAAAACTCAGCTAATAAAGCTTTTCTAATACCAGTCTCTAAAGTTGAAACATGAAAGAATACTGCATGATTAAACCAAACTAAATCACTCGTATGTGGATGTTTAGCTATTGCTGGACGGATTTGTCGAGTTCTTAATTTGTTCGATTCTCTCCACTCAAATTCTATACCCTGATGGTGACAAAAAGTCTCCACTTCTTGACGATTATCAGTTTGAAATACTGTTTGCCAAGGTAAACCAAAACCATCACCAAAATTACGCACATACATTACTTGCTTTTGGGCAAAGCGATCGCAAATCTCTTTAGGTATTTTCCGATATAATTTTCGCGTATCAGCTATCGGTGTTTCACCTCCCTGCTGTGCTGGTGTCACACAGTAAAAGAAGATTTTCAGAGGATAGGTTGCTGTGTATGAGTTCTCACTATGGAGAAAAATACTTTCTTCGGCAGGATGATCTGTAGATGTATAAATTTTACCTTGAATTGCGCTCCGAGGTGAAGAGCGATCGCGGTATTCGATTAACTCTCCCGATACCGTTTTAATTAACTTTTCAAACTCTCCTACATCTGGAATTTGAAAGCTACGAAATAGGATTCCACCATGCTTATACAAAGAATCTTTGATTAATTCTAAGTTATTTGCTAGCCAATTTACAAGATTTACCCCTTCAATATTAGGTTGAATTAACAGTGGTAGATTTTGATTAGCAATTAACGGTGTCATCTGCACTAATTGACTAATAGCTTTTCGTCTAATCTTTGTTGATAAATGAGCATAGCTTAACTCAGGCATAATCGTCTTCCCCAAAAAAATATGAAAAACTAAATTTCACCAATAGCTGCACGCTTGACAAACTTTAATTTGTGTCTGCTAATATCTTGTAATTCTTTTTGTTGCTGAGACTGTTGCTGTCGATCGACTTCAAATAGTAAATTTATTAACTCATTAACTTGAATATCTGGCTGTTGCAAAATAGAACGTAGTATGACCTCATAATGTCTAACTATACGTCTAATAGTTGTTGCATCAAACAAATCTATTTTGTATTCCCAAGAACCATTAATTTCCCGATCGCTTTCCCAAATACTGAGTTTTAAATCAAATTTAGAAGTACCAATATCTACTTCTTGAGGATGCATATTTAAGTTGTTAATTTCTATAGCTGGTATCGGTGCATTTTGCAAAATAAACATTACCTGAAACAAAGGGTTATAACTCAGGTTACGTTCTGGTTGTAACTCCTCTACTAGCTTCTCAAAAGGTAAGTCTTGATGGGTGTAAGCATCTAATGCACAAGCGCGTAAACGTTGCAGGACTTCTCGAAAACTGGGATTTCCACTAAAATCGGTACGGAATACTAAGGTATTGATAAAGAAGCCAATTAAGTTTTCCGTTTCTCGCCAGTTACGACCTAATACAGGTGAACCAACTAAAATATCCTCTTGTTTATTATAACAGTAAAGCAATGTTTTAAACACTGCTAAAAGTGTCATAAATAAAGTTACACCTTCTTGCTTATTTAAGGTTTTTACTGCTTCCTTTATTTCTCCTGCAATGGTGAAAAATTCTTTTTTACCTTTAAATGTCTGAATTGCTGGTCTAGGTCTATCGGTGGGAAGTTGAAGTAAAGGTGCGCTGCCATTTAGCTGCTGTTTCCAATAATCTAATTGAGGTTGGAGAACATCTGTTTGTAACCATTGTCTTTGCCAATAAGCATAATCTGCATATTGGATGCTCAATTCAGGTAAAGGTGAAGGTTTACCAACAGAGAACGCAGCATAAATTGTTGCTAGTTCTTGAATAAGCACACCAATTGACCAACCATCAGAGATAATGTGATGGGTGCTAATTAGCAACAGATGCTCATCTTCTTTGAGATGTAGAAGTGTTGCTCTTAATAGCGGTAGTTGGGAAAGGTCAAATGGTTTTTGGCTTTCTTGCAAAATTAAACTTTGAATATCAGAGTCGAAATTTTGCAGAATTGATAATTTTAATTCTAAAGTCTCATGGATAACCTGAATAGGTCTTCCGTCTATAGGAGTAAAGGTTGTCCGTAAGCTCTCGTGACGCTTGATGATTTCATTCAGACTTTGTTCGAGGATCGCTGGATTGAGTTTACCAGTTAATCGAATAGCGATCGCAACATTATAAAAAGGATTTCCCGGCTCTAATTGGTCAAGAAACCATAAACGCTCTTGTGCTAAACACAGAGGTAATTCACCATTGCGGGGAACAGGTTGAAGTTTGTGATTCGTGGTGGTTGTTTCTGTAGCCAATACCAGTTTAACTACCTGAGCAATACTCGCTTCAAACAAATCAATAGCCGAAATAGATACTCCTACATCTTGCTGAATCCGATTTTTCAAATCAAACGCCTGTAAGGAATCTATACCCAAATTGCTCAAAGGTTGTTGAATATTTATCTGCTCTAAAGGTACTGATAAGACTTGAGCTACCAACTGTTGTAAGTAAGTTTCTAGATTTATCGGTTGCTCTTTAGGCAAACTCACATCAGAACTATCCAAAATACTACTTTGGACAACATTGAGAGTCCCTGCTAAAAACTCTGCTTTGGTAGCGCGACGTTGTATTTTCCCACTAGAGGTTTTAGGAATAGTACCAGGCTTAATTAACACCACTGCATAAACTTTCATCTCAAATTCTTGAGAAACCGCCTGACGAATAGCAGCAGTAACTTCCTCTAGATTTGGTTTAGCGCGGAATTCTAACTCCTGCACCACTACCAACTTCTCTTCGTTCTCTACCTCAACTGCAAATGCAGCACTACTACCCAAACGTAAAGCTGGGTGAGAGCGTTCTGTGGTGAGTTCGATATCTTGTGGGTAAAGGTTGCGGCCGCGAATAATAATTAAATCTTTGGCTCTACCCGTAATAAAGACTTCGCCACTATCCAAAAAGCCTAAGTCACCGGTGCGGAGAAAAGGCCCTGACGCTTCGTTAACTCCTGTATCTTGCAAAAAGGCATGAAAAGTCTGTTCTATATCTGTTTGACGATTCCAATAGCCTTTCCCAACACTGGGGCCAGATACCCAGATTTCCCCTACTTCTCCATCCTGACAGCGAGTTAAAGTTTCTGGATTGGCAATTACAATCTGTTGTTGTGGCACACTCCGGCCACAGCTGACTAATGCTATTGAATTATCGTCCTCAGCAACCACATCAATTACATCATTGCGTTCTAAAGCGCTCTTATTTACGTTTTTGCATCTAACTAACGCAGACTTGACGCTACCAGATACCATCAAAGTGGCCTCTGCCATGCCGTAACAAGGGTAAAAAGCTTCTGGACGAAAACCGCACTCAGCAAAGGTAGCTGCAAAACGCTCTAAAGTTTCCTGGCGAATTGGTTCCGCGCCGTTAAAAGCTACACTCCAACTGCTTAAATCGAGGGTTGAGCGTTGTTCAGGAGTAATTTTTTCAATACAAAGTTCATAGGCAAAGTTAGGAGCGCCACTGGTGGTTCCTTTGTAACGGGAAATTGCTTGTAACCAACGGTAGGGACGCTGGAGAAAAGCTGCTGGCGGCATCATGATACAAGGAAAACCCCCATATAAAGGTTGCAGTACGCCACCAATCAGTCCCATATCATGATAAACAGGCAGCCAAGTGACAAACTTACTACTGGCGGAATGTTCCATATACTGGCGCGTCACCACAGCATTGTGTAGTAGGTTGCCATGATTGAGCATCACACCTTTGGGTGTACCAGTGGAACCGGAAGTATATTGCAAAAAGGCCAGAGTTTCTCTATCAATCAAAGGCTCTTGCCAAGCCTCTTCTATACCAGGTGCGAGGTTATCGGTAGTCAGCCAGCGAATACTATCTAGATCAAATTTATCGGCAAGTAAAGATTTCAATTGAGACAAGATGGCCGTTGTTGTCAGAATTACCGCCGTTTGTGCATCTTTTAAAATCGCCAAGATTCTGGGGGTGTTGCGCTGATTGCGTGGGGGATAAGCTGGGACTGCTACCACACCAGCATATAGACACCCAAAGAAGGCCGGTAAGTAATCTATGCCAGGTGGGTAAAGTAGTAACGCCCGCTCTCCAGCTAATTCTAAAATTTGAAGTTGAGATGCGATCGCTCTACTATATCGATCTAACTCTCCATAAGTTAGAGTTGCTCCTTGTGCTTCTCCATCGTGCAGAAAGGTAAAAGCCTCAGTGTTTCCTTGCTCTACCGACCTGTAACGCAGTAGCTCCACAACTGTAGAAAACTTACAGACCATTTCTTCTAAATCATTGAGACATTCAGTCATTGCACTTTCAAAATCCTGATGCACAAAGAATTCTGGAATATCAAGCCGTTGCAGCCTTTGCCAAAAGAATGACAAATTTTAACCGCGTTCTATTTGCGTACAGCTTATCTTCTGGTGTTGTTGAATCGAGGTATGAATCTGGATGTAGAGACGTGTCTCTACAAGGATTTTGAAATTACGCAAAATTATTTTTCGTACCGCAATCAGCAACGCCATTTTCTAATCTAGCAATATTATTGCTACTAATTTGCAATTACTCTTAAGACTTTAAAGCAACTTAGCTAAGATAGCAAGCAAATTTTAATTAAAAACTATTATTATCTTTTGCTCAAAAATAATTTTTAAAGACTCTATCTAAAGATAGATGACAAAGCTTAAGTTAGGTAAATCTTACTTGACTACTACTATAGCAATACCTTGAAAAGACTGACTTATAAGGATTTTTCACACAACGCTAGTCAGATTTAGAAAATTCAGAAGTTTTTATAAATGCTTGCTCAGGCGTAACCTTTATGATAATGTCTCCTAATAGCACTAGAGTTAGCTGCAAATTAGTCGCAGATAGCTTTTGAGGATTTCTAGGGCTAGTGTCAAGCATTATTGATAATATATCGCGTCATTAATATCAGACGTGAAATTTTCATGGGCTGTGAGAATGAATATCAATATGCAACTAGAGCCTTTATTTAAAAGCCTGTTAATTACAGGTTCAGTTCAAGGAGCAACAAGAATGAAGGGTGGGTTAATGAGTGAGATACGTTCGGTGGCATTAGCATTAGCGGTAATTAGCAGCTTAGTACAACCAGCCCATGCAGGAACACAGACAGCCGAACTATCTAGTCAGAAATCTCACTCTACCAGAGCGGCACAATTGCTTGTGCAAAGCAGCGATAACGTTAATAAAGTTACAGGCGTTAAAATAAATTCTACTGATAAAGGCATTGAAATTATTTTAGAAAGTGCCAACGCCGAAGCACTCAAACCAGTCAATAATAATCAAGGCAACAGTTACATAGCAGATATACCGAATGCAGTACTAGCACTGCCCGAAGGTGGAAACTTTACTCAAAATAATCCTGCACCAGGCATTGTATCTGTCAGCGTCACTCAAGCTAACACCAATACCTTAAGAGTAACGGTAATCGGTGAAGGAAGTTTACCTAATACAGAATTATTTGATAGCGACCAAGGTTTGATATTTGCAGTTACACCAATTGCATCAGCTACTAAACCACAGCAGCCAACACAAGCCGTGGCAGAAGTCACTGGAGTCAAACTTAATCCCACCAATAACGGTTTGGAAATCATCTTGACAACTCCAGATGGTGAAAAATTACCAGTATTGCCTAAGACTGAAGGCAACACATATATTATCGAAATTAATTCGGCTCAACTGCGCTTACCCAGTGGTGGCACATTCCGCCAAGAAAAACCCATTGCCGGAGTTAGTGAAATCACCGTGACTAATTCTGATGCCAACACTATCAGAATGGCTGTAATTGGAGTAGATAGTATTCCGAAAGTAGAGTTATTTGATAGCGACCAAGGTTTGATTTTTGGTGTAGCTTCAGCTGCATCCTCTACCCAAGCACAGACGCAACCCCAAACACCAACAGAACCAACCCAGCCATCGGCCTCTGACGAACCAATTGAGTTAACAGTCACAGGTGAGAAAGACGGGTATCGCGTACAAGATTCATCAACTGCAACAAAAATAGATGTTCCCTTACGTGACATACCTGCATCTGTACAGGTAATACCTAAAGAAATCATTCAAGACCGCCAAGTAGTTAAACTCAACGAGCTAGCAGACAACGTTAGTGGTGTACGTCGTCAAGAGACTTATGGTGGACTTTCATCTCAAGGCTACTTTATTCGTGGATTTGAGACAGGATTTGAGACTCTGCGTAATGGCTTCAAAGATTTTGGGTTTATTAGTCCGCGTGATGTTTCTAGTATCGAACGTGTAGAATTTCTCAAAGGGCCAGCATCAATTTTGTATGGTAGCATCAGCAGTCCTGGTGGTGTCGTCAACACAATTACTAAACAGCCGCTATCAGACCCGTTCTATCAAATCAATGGCACTATTGGCAGCGATGACTTTTACCGCACATCAGTTGATTTAACTGGGCCACTTTTAGAAAATCGTTCTGCTCTCTACCGCCTGAATTTAGCTTACGAAAATGCTGATAGCTTCCGGGACTTTGTTAATAATGAAAGTACTTATGTTGGGCCGATAATTACCGTGAAAGCGGGAGAGAATACAGATATTACCTTTGGTTATGAATACCAAAAGTATGACTACACTTTTGACCGAGGTTTTCCCAATAACAATAGGGTAGTTTTTGATCTCCCCATCAGCCGATTTTTAGGTGAACCCAATCTTAATAGAGGTGAATTTACATCTAATAATTTCACCTATGTTCTAGAAAGTAAATTTGGCTACAACAATGACTGGAAATTCCGCCAAGGTTTTAATGTCCTCAACGTTAGCGGTAGTGCCGGAGGCGTTCAAGCTAATTCTATAAACGATGATGGTCTAACTGTCGCGCGAGGATATCGAGTTAGTAATGATGAATCAAGCAATATTTCATTTCAAAATGAAGTTAGTGGCAAATTTAATACCGGCTCAATTCGTCATAATATCCTTGTGGGGCTAGAGTTATCCAATTACAGTTTTCAGTACGAATTTTTTCGGGGAGATATTGCGGATTTAAATATTTTTAATCCGATTTATGGCGCACAACCAGAGTCGGTGAGTCGCTCAGATTTTCAGAAGTATGGTGGCAGTAATATTGCACTGTATTTACAAAATTTAGTTGAAATAACCCCAAATCTTAAATTGCTAGCTGGTGGGCGTTTTGACTGGGTTGATTCCTTTGATAGAGACTTGGAAACAGGCACAAACACTGAGACTTCAGATTCTAAATTTTCGCCGCGAGTTGGGATAGTTTATCAACCTACTGATTCCACTTCAATTTATGGAAGTTGGACAAATTCCTTCAATCCGCAAATATTCGGGAGAAGTCGTAATGAAGAAGCATTTAAACCAGAAACAGCAGAACAATTTGAAGTAGGCATTAAGCAGGAGTTTCTTGACAAACGGCTCTCGGCAACTTTAGCTTATTTCGACATCACAAAAAACAACGTTTTGACTACAGACCCTATCGATTCTGACTACCAAATCCAAACAGGCGAACAAAAAAGTAGCGGTGTTGAACTAGATGTAGTTGGAGAAATTCTTCCTGGCTGGAAAATAATTGGCACATATACTTATACAGATGCCTTTATCAGCGAAGATAATGACCCAACATTAGTTAATAATAGATTAGCTGGCGTACCCTACAACAGTGCTAGTTTGTGGACTACATATCAATTACAAAAAGGTAATTTACAAGGTTTAGGACTAGGATTTGGTCTAGTTTATGTAGGTCAACGCGAATCTGGCATACCTAATAATGTCAAAATTCCTTCTTATTTGAGAACAGATGCTAGTGTTTTCTATAAACGGGATAATTGGCGAGTTGGTGTCAACATTAAAAACCTATTTGACACTAAATATTACGAGTCTCAAGGGTTTTACATTGTTCCGGCTGCACCATTCACTGTTCTGGGAACTGTTTCTTTCGATTTTTAATTTAGGAGTAATTGTAAAATGTGATACTTTTGTTTACCGAAAAATTCACCGCATGGGTGGGGTTTCCCTACCCTAATTTTGCTTTATTATTCATAATTGGTTCATCAACAACTGAATTGTCTTGATTACACAAATAATATGGTTGAGGATCGCATATATTTACCCTAACCTTTTAGGGCCGCAGTGAAAATTTTCATACTAGATTACCCAATTATTTCATTATGGATAATTCCTTTTGTGCCTTAGAGTCTCGTGATGTTGGTGAAGATCCAATTGCCAATGCTTACAATTTTGATTTTTTTGTGATGATTGAATGTCCAACTCCTTGGATCGATGAGACATTTAATTCTAAATCAGTCCCCGATAATCTGCGAAAATTAGTCAAACAATTTGCAGAATATGAGATAGCTGTAGAGTTTTTATTAATTTATAACAAAGAATTTAAGCAGCCAGACACAACAAGAGTTTTGATATATCATAAACCTACTGGTTTTGCTCAAGGCTATAGCAAATCTGAATTTTTATTGTCTGATATTACTGAAGCGGCAACTATTATTAAAAAATGCTTATTTGAGAAAAATCTAGATGCTTGTCTTGACGAATCTAATACAAGAGATATTTTTATATGTACTCATGGTAGTCGTGATAAATGCTGTGCTAAATTTGGTAATCCTTTTTATCGTCAGGCAAAAAATATCGTTAAAGATTTAGGGATGAATAATGTCAGAATCTGGCAATCTAGTCACTTTGGTGGTCATCGTTTTGCACCTACTGCTATCGATTTTCCAGAGGCTAGATACTATGCTAGGTTAGATTCTGAATCATTCTCTTCCATTTTGACCCGCACTGGAAATCTTGAATTTATTAAGCATATTTATCGTGGGTGGGCAATATTACCAGAAGCTGCACAGGTTTTAGAAAGAGAAATGGTTCTTATATATGGTTGGCAATGGTTAAGTTACAAAGTTGATTATCAAATTATCCAACAAACTGAGAATGGGGAATTTAATCGTATAAAACTAAATTTTCTTAAGCCAGATGGGAGCTTTGGTAGTGTAAAAGCTGATGTATTAGTTGATAAAGCTAAGACTCTATATCTAAGCGATTGTCAGGGTGAGATTGTCGAAACAATTCCCCAGTTTTATGTAGAAAATTTGTTGGCAAATGTGCAAGAATAAAAACTATACGATATGAAAAAAAGATACGTATATTATTGCAAATTATGTATTTTGATAGCTATCTCGTTCTTCTTTTTTGCCGCTTGTCACAGTGGTTTAGATCAAAATGTAGGTAAATCTAAATTACAGTTATCAATGCCAGAATGTCGCTTATTTAAGCATGAGTTAGGTGAAACTTGTGTGCCTATAAACCCGCAGCGCGTTGTTGTGGCAGAGCAAATCACATTAGAACCTTTGATAGCATTAGGATTGAAACCAATAGGTATACCTGATGCTAGTTTTGTAGCTAGTAAAACTAGTTTTCTCAAGAGGCAAATGGCTGGTATAACTTATATAGGCAAAGAGGGGCAGTTGAATTTAGAAAAAATATTGAAATTGCATCCAGATTTAATTATTAGCTTATATGATATTAACTCAGAAACCTATCGATTGTTTTCACAAATAGCTCCTACAGTTAGATTTCAATATGTCCATACTCAATGGCAAGAATCTTTTCGGCGTATTGCTGAAGTATTAAACAAGACTGAACAAGCTGAAAAATTATTGAATCAATACGAACAGCGATTAACAAAATTGCGAGATGCTTTAAATAATCACCTAAATAAACTAGAAGTTTCTGTCGGCCGGTTTCATGGAGGAGTACAACTACCTGAGTTTCGTTCTCAATTTTCATTTCCTGTCAGTATTTTGCAAGAAGTTGGAATTGCTATGCCAGATGCTCAACGTCAGTTAGCTAAAAATCCTGACGAGAATTTGGTAATACTGAACTTAGAACGTATAGACTTACTTGATGCTGATGTTTTATTTGTAGCGGTAGATCCTGGGGCTAGAGAATTATTCCAAAAATATCAAAAGACTCGTCTTTGGCAAACCCTTAATGTAGTTCAAAATCAACGAGTTTATAGTGTTGATTCTAGTTACTGGATTTTTGGAAGTATTCTATCAGCAAATGCAATACTTGATGATTTATTTAAGTATCTACTCAAGGTAGCGTGACAATGAATTAATTAGTCAATCATAAGGAACGCTGCTCATGAAAACAGAAATGAAATTTAGTAGTTTTCGTAATTTTATTATTGTCTGGATTGGTCAGTTTGTTTCGGCTATGGGCAGTAGTATGACCAGCTTTGCCCTGAATATTTGGGTCTGGGAATCTACAGATCAGGTAACAACACTAACTCTTGTAGGTTTCTATACGTTACTTCCCAGTATTGTGATTACTCCAATTAGTGGAGTGATTGTAGATCGGTGGAATCGGAAGTTACTGATGATTGTAGGAGATAGCGTAGCTGTAGGAGTAACAATAGCGATCGCACTGCTATATCTAACCAATCATTTGCAAGTTTGGCACTTATATATTACAGGCGCGATTACAGGAGTTTTTAATGAATTACAGTCTCTAGCCTATTCTGCATCTGTGGGATTAATGATACCTCCAAAGCATTATTCCCGCGCTAGTAGTATGGAATTTTTATCAGGTTATGGTGCAAAAATTATGGCGCCAGCTTTTGCTGGCTATTTATACCATGTAATCGGCTTGGTGGGAATTTCGCTGATTGATATCTTAACTTTTACTTTTGCAATTATTAGTGTGCTTTTAATACACATCCCACAACCACCGTCTAGAGAAGTTCACAGTCAACATCCAGAAAATATTTGGCATGAGTTGGGATTTGGTTGGCGCTATATCCAAACACATAAGAGCCTGCTAGCTTTGTTAATGACCGGAATGCTGTTTTGGTTTTTTCACGATGTAGGTGGTGCTGTTTACACACCGATGATTCTGGCACGTTCGGGCAATAATACTCTTTTGTTGGGCAGTTTAGCCTCAGCAGCAGGTATAGGTGGTGTGATGGGAGCATTAATCATGAGTGCTTGGGGTGGATCTAAGCATCGAGTTAAGGGCGTTTTATGGGGAATGATCGGTGCTGGGTTGAGCAAAACTATTTTTGGGTTGGGAAATACAGCCTTTGTTTGGATTGGCGCTCAATTTTGTTCTTCGGTTAATTTCCCCTTAAATGGAAGTTCAGAAAATGCCATTTGGCTAGCAAAAGTTACTCCTGAAGTACAAGGTCGAGTTTTTGCGGTGCGATCGCTACTTTTTCAGATATTCTCAGCTATAGCCTATTTAATTGCCGGGCCTCTGGCGGATAAAGTTTTTGAACCAGCAATGAAACCAAATGGTCAGCTAGCATGGCTGTTTGGCAATATATTTGGCATAGACAAAGGTGCTGGAATGGCACTGTTATACGTTCTATGTTCTTTATGTATGGTGCTGGTGGGTGTGTTTGGATTTAATGTCCGTTTGTTACGGAATATAGACGAAAAGCACTAAATTTTTCCAGTCAAATTAATTTAATCAAACCATTATGTTGAATATTAGGGTGTATTTGTGGCTATTTGACCAGCCAATACTAAAAAGAAAATTATCTCGATTTTTAGCTTTTATCCTCAGTGCCATTTTAGTTGTCGTTTTGGCAAATAACAGTTTTGCGACTGCACCCAAAACTACGGAGATATTATGGGATACTTACGGCATACCACATATATATGGTAAAGATGCTCCAAGCACTTTTCAGGCGTTTGGTTGGGCACAGATGCAGAGTCACGCTAACTTGCTGTTGCGTCTCTACGGTCAAGCTAGGGGAAAAGCAGCCGAATACTGGGGAGAAGAGTATTTAGAATCTGATAAATGGGTACTGACGATGGGAGTGCCCAATCGTGCTAGTTCTTGGTATCGGCTACAAAGTCCAGCTTTTCGTAGTTATATAAATGCCTTTACCACTGGGATAAATACTTATGCCAAAGACCATCCCGATCTAATTAATGATGAAGTAAAAATAGTCTTACCTGTCACGCCAGAAGACGTGTTGGCGCATTTGCAAAGAGTACTGTATTTTACTTTTATCGTCAATCAAGAACAGGTAGCAGATATTACCCATACTCCATCGGAAGCTGGTTCTAACGGTTGGGCGATCGCACCTAAACATTCTGCCAGTGGAAAGGCAATGTTGTTGGCAAACCCCCACACGTTATGGTCTGATTTATTTGTCTGGTATGAAGCCCAAATTACTACCCCAGGGATGAATGCTTCTGGAGCAGCGTTGGTGGGAATTCCGGTTTTAGCGATCGCCTTTAACGATCGTTTGGGTTGGACTCATACCGTCAATACTCATGATGGTTGGGATGTATACAAATTGAAATTGGCTGATAATGGTTATCTTCTAGATGGCAAAGTCCGTCCTTTTACAACATCAAAGTTTTTATTAAAAGTCAAGCAAAAAAATGGCTCGTTAGTCGAACAACCATTATTAGTCAAAAGTTCCGTCCACGGTGCAGTCGTTCAAGAAAAAGATGGGTTTGCTGTGGCGCTGCGGGTTGTCGGTGCAGACCGTCCGGGTGTGTTGGAGCAATGGTGGGATATGGCGCGTTCCCAAAACTTAACCCAATTTCAAAAGGTATTGAAACGCTTGCAACTACCGATGTTTACCGTCATGTATGCAGACAGAGAAGGGCACATCATGCACCTATTCAACGGTCTGGTGCCGATTCGTCAACAAGGAGACTTTCAATACTGGGAAGGTTTAATTCCTGGCGACACATCTAAAACTTTATGGACAAAAATGCACCCATACCAAGATTTACCGCGTGTAATTGACCCGCCTAGCGGTTGGTTGCAAAATGCTAATGATGCACCTTGGACAACTACTTTCCCCCCTGTCATCAAAGCAGATGATTACCCTGCTTATATGGCTCCACGAGGAGAGATGTCTTTCCGGGCCCAAAGTTCTGCAAAAATGCTGGCTGAAGATCCAAAAATCTCTTTTGAGAAAATGATTGAGTACAAACATTCCACCAAAATGGAACTTGCAGAACGCATCCTTGATGACCTAATTCCCGCTGCTCAAAAATATGGCGATGAATTAGCCCGTCGTGCTGCTGATATTTTAGCTGCTTGGGATCGGAATGCTAATGCTGATAGTCGAGGTGCGGTGTTGTTTTCCTTTTGGTGGGAAGAAATGGATGAAAAGCAAACCTTTAGTATTCCTTGGAGTGAGAACTCGCCGCGCACCACACCCGATGGTTTAAAAGACCCAGAAAGTGCGGCGAAAGCGCTACAAATAGCAGCAACAAAAGTCGAAAAAGTTTATGGAAAGCTAGATGTTGCTTGGGGTGAAGTTTTCCGAGTGCATAGCGGAAACTTGGATTTACCTGCCAACGGTGGCCCTGGGGATCTAGGAATATTCCGCGTCCTCCATTTTGCTCCAGCTAAAGATGAACGCTTTCAAGCTGTCGCTGGTGATAGTTATGTTGCAGCCGTTGAGTTTTCGCAACCCGTAAAGGCAATGGCTCTCATCAGCTACGGTAACGCGACTCAACCCGGTTCGCCCCATATTACCGACCAACTACCACTGTTTACTCGCAAACAATTGCGTCCTGTTTGGCGAACTCGTGCAGAAGTATTAGCAAACTTGGAGGAACGCAAAACTTTTTGACAGCTATGAGTTATGAATCAATTGCCTGTCTGTACAGTTGGAAAATTGTTCTGGCGATCGCACTTATTAGTCTACCTTTACCAGCGCTGTCAGAAACCAAACAGCTGAATAATTATCAACCACAAATTCTTCAGACAGAGATTAGCGATCGCGATCTAAAAATTATTGAGCAGTTAGTTGCGATCGCTCAACGTCAGTCTTCACAAGTACAGGAGGCAAAAGCTGCAATGGGATGGGGTGCTTTCACCGATGTTTTGAGTGTTGAATTTTCACCATCTCAAAGCACGATCGATTACAACTTACCCGATCTAGTATCTGAAAGTGAGCGCAGTTTTGCGATCGCCATGACAATTGACCCCATTAAAGTTTTGAGCATCATACAGCAATTACCGATAAGAGAAGCTCGCTGGTATGAAGTTAAACAGCAAAAACGGGTAGCAGTTGTACAGTACTACCTTGCTTACTTAAAAGCCCGTCAAGCGACGAAAATAGCTGCTTATCGAATGCAACAGCTTGCTTTGGTGGGAGCAAAAACTGAGCGGATTGCTAGCATGAATTCCCAAGTAACTTTACCCGATCGAGTTAGTCAAATGGCAAATCCCGACTATGTTGCAGCTGCAACGGAAATGCTAAATACAAATGCACGCGATCGCTTGGCATTAGAAGAACTAGCAGCTTGTGTTGGCTTATCTTCCCAAGCAACAATTACACTGCTTGAAGCCAGTAATTTGAACAATGAGTAGATCGATTCCCTCATCAGCCAGAGGATTTTTATCATCCCTAACATTTCCCGTTGCGGGTTTAATTGTGGGATTGCTAATTCTTTTGATTTGTCTAATTTTCAGCGTTTCATTTGGCGCAGCAGATATTCCTCTGCATCAGGTACTCACTGCCTTTATTCAGTTTGACGGTTCCAGAGAACATTTAATTATTCAAACTGTTCGCTTACCGCGATCGCTTTTGGCAATGCTGGTGGGTGCAGCAATGGCTACTGCTGGTGCAATTATGCAGGGTGTGACTCGTAACCCATTAGCCGATCCTGGTATTTTGGGGGTAAATGCAGGTGCAGCTTTTGCTGTAGTCATTAGTATTTTTCTATTTGGAACATCCGCACCAAGTGTTTATATTTGGTGTGCGTTTATTGGTGCAGGTGTCGCGGTTGTCAGTGTCTATATTTTTGCTTCTCTGGGACGTAACGGTATAACTCCCTTAAATTTGACAATTGCAGGTGCCGCTATTAGTAGCTTACTCTCTTCACTAACAACAGGAATTTTAATAGTCAGTAAGCGAACTTTGGAAGAAATTCGCTTTTGGTTAGCTGGTTCCTTAGCAGGTATGGATGAAGGCATGATTTTTCAAGTCTTGCCTTACATTTGTATTGGCACGATCTTGGCATTTAGTTTAGCAAGGCAAATCACTATTTTAAGTCTGGGAGAAGATATTGCTAAAGGTTTGGGTCAACAAACTTTATGGATAAAAATTGCCGCTGCAATCAGTGTTTTACTTTTAGAAGGTAGTTCCGTTGCTGCTGCGGGTTCAATTGGATTTATTGGATTAGTTATACCCCATATCGTTAGATTTGTAGTTGGAGTCGATTACCGTTGGATATTACCGTATAGTGCAATTTTTGGCGGAATATTACTCTTAGTGTCCGATATATTGGCGCGGTTATTAATTCGACCACAAGAAGTACCCGTGGGAATTATGACAGCTTTAGTTGGTGCGCCATTCTTCGTTTACTTAGCCAAATATCAAGTAAAAAAATGAAGAAAAACTCACTGATTTTTCGTTCTACAAAATTAGGATTTTCCTTTCGGATTCAAAACCAAGTTCCCAGCATTTTATTTATCTTGATAATTATCACCTTAGCAGCGATGGTAATTAACACTTCAGTGGGAGAATACCCAACACCACTGCTAGCTGTAATTAAAACTGTACTGGGAATAGATACAGGAAATCCCGATTATGCTTTTGTAATTAATACTCTACGTTTGCCCAGAATCTTAACCGCTTGTTTGGTCGGGATGGCTTTAGCAATTTCTGGCACAATAATGCAAAGTTTAACTCGAAATTCTTTAGCTGACCCCGGAATTATTGGCATTAATTCCGGTGCAAGCCTTGCAGCTGTAAGTGTAATTGTATTATTACCAAATTTTCCAGCAGGAATTTTACCTGTATCAGCTTTTGTGGGTGCGTTAGTTGCATCTTTATTAATTTACTTTTTAGCATGGGATCGGGGACTTCATCCCGTTCGCTTAATTTTAATTGGTGTGGGAATTTCGGCTGTAGCTAGTGCTTTTACTAGTTTAATCGTGACATTTGGTCAAATTGACGATGTAAGTCAGGCTTTAGTTTGGTTAGCTGGTAGCGTTTACGGTAGAACTTGGGAACAGGTTTTTGCTTTTTTACCTTGGATAGTTATATTTGTGCCTTTGGCTTTAATCAAAGCACCAGAATTAAATATTTTAAATTTAGGAGATGATATTGCTAAAGGTTTAGGCAATAAAATTGAATGGCAGCGCAGTTTATTATTATTAATTAGTGCAGCACTTTCTGGTGCAGCAGTAGCAACTGCGGGAACAATTGGATTTGTGGGATTAATTGCTCCCCATATAGCCCGTCAATTAGTAGGTGGAAATCATCAAGGTTTGATTCCAGTAGCGGGAATGACAGGAGCAATGATTGTGGTTTTATCTGATTTTATTGGCAGAATAATTTTTGCTCCTATCGAAATTCCTTGTGGAATTGTTACTGCTGTGATTGGTGCCCCATATTTTATTTATTTATTGATTAACAATCGAAAAAGTCAGACCTAATTCAGTATACTTAATACTAAGTAAGTAGAAAAAAATTATTTTTTAGGTGTAGCATTAATAAAAGCGAATAGTGTGATATGTCATATCTAGGTAATTAGTTATGATTCTCATAGTACTTGCACTCTACGCACTGGCTGGCTCCCCTTAATCCCCTATCTACCTGCGGGAAGGGGAAACTTGCTGATTTAGCTAGGTGGGGTTCTTTGGGTTTTATTAAATAATCAAGCGGATATGATATTACATACTTACAAAATTATCAAAGATTCTCTTAAGTTTCATTATGTCAATGTCATTATTGAGCGATAATTTACATTACGAACTCTCAGCAAATAATTTGACTTTGGGTTATGATAATATAACTATTATTAAGCATTTAGATTTAGATATACCACCAGGAAAAATAACTGCTTTAGTTGGTGCAAATGGCTCTGGAAAATCCACTTTATTACGGGGTTTAGCCAGATTATTAAAACCTCGTGTTGGCACAATTTATTTAGATACAACAGATATCTTTAAGCTATCAACAAAAGATGTTGCTAAAAAGTTAGGAATTCTTACCCAAGGGCCCGTTCCACCAGAAGGATTAACCGTTCGAGATTTGGTAGCTTGTGGAAGATTTCCTTATCAAAATTGGTTGCAGCAATGGACAAAAGAAGATGAAAAATTAGTAGAACTAGCTTTAGAAATTACTGGGATTAAACACCTGTCAGAACGCGAGTTAGATACTCTTTCTGGTGGACAGAGGCAACGTGCTTGGATTGCAATGGCATTAGCTCAAGATACGGATATTTTATTGTTAGATGAACCAACTACTTTTTTAGATTTGGCGCACCAAATAGAAGTTTTAGATTTATTGTATGATTTGAACCAAAACCAGCAACGAACGATTGTCATGGTGTTACATGATTTGAATCATGCCTGTCGTTATGCTGATTATTTAGTAGCGCTGAAAGAAGGTGAAATTTTTGCAGTTGGCGAACCTGATTTGGCGATCACTGAAAAGATGGTAAGGGAGGTATTTGGATTAGAATGTCGGATTATCCCAGACCCGGTTTCTGGTACACCGATGTGTATACCAGTGGGAAGAAAGGGGAAAAAATAGAAACACATCAAAACCTTATACAGCAGAATACAGTTCAGTTAAGCATTTCTTCTTTCTTGTCTTGCAGAGTAGGGAATAAGTTTTCTGACTAGCAGCGATCGCAAAACATCTCGCAGATATGCAATGCTCTCTTCTGAAATTAAATTGCTGTATTTATTGCAGATATCTAATACAGTGGAGAGCGATCGCTCTTTTGTAGATTGTGAATCTCTCCAAGAGATTACAGCGGTTTTCCAGTAATTGAACTACACCACTCCCTACTCCCCGTCTCAGTTGTGGTCTAAAATCATTTTCTTGTAATCAACCCTCTAGATTGCTCCACTAGGCGAATAAACTCACCCCGATAGCCCTCTTGGTCTTCCCCCTTCCCTTGGGTTGCCAATTTCATCACCAAATCATAACTAGCATCTCCCTTATACTCAGAGTCACGCAACACCATCCCAAAGGTCGCTACCGCAGCAGCAAATCTCAGGTTTGTGGAGGGTATCTGGTCGGTTCTCAAATCATCATCTTGGATGGTTTGGGTAATTAGTTGACTGGTGCTGTCCTGGGGCGACTTATAGCGCAGTTTCACCTGCATCAACTCATTACCAGCAGCATCCGAGGCAGTTTCACCAGAACGCTGATACCGCAAAGGGTCTATCTCTGGGAGTTTCACATCGCTTTGTGTACCAGTGGGAATTATTTCATAAAGTGCTGTCACAGAATGACCAGCCCCAATATCCCCTGCATCTTTCTTGTCGTCATTGAAATCCTGGTTTTGCAGCAAGCGGTTTTCGTAACCAATCAATCGATATGCCTGAACTTTCGCCGGATTAAATTCCACCTGAATTTTCACATCTTTGGCAATAGTAAACAGAGTTCCCCTGAGATCGTTAACTAAAACCTTTTTGGCTTCCAAGAGGGTATCGATGTAAGCGTAATTGCCGTTACCCTTATCAGCCAGTTGCTCCATTTTTCCATCCTTATAATTGCCTGTGCCAAATCCTAACACCGTCAGGAAAATTCCCTGCTCTCGCTTTTGTTCAATTAATCGCGTCAGGTCGCCATCACTGGAAACCCCAACGTTAAAATCTCCATCGGTAGCTAAAATGACTCTGTTATTACCAGATTTGAGGAAGCTTTCTTTGGCTATCTTGTAAGCTAGTTCTATGCCCTGACCGCCAGCAGTCGAGCCTCCAGCTTTTAAGCGGTCAATCGCCGCCAGAATTGTTGATTTTTGACTACCAGGAGTAGCTGGTAACACCAATCCAGCATTCCCCGCATAGACTACCAAACTTACCCGGTCTTCAGGACGCAGTTGATTCACCAACAATTTGAGCGACTGTTGCACTAAGGGTAATTTATCCGGGTCATCCATAGAACCGGAGACATCAATCAGAAATACTAAGTTGCTCGGTGGTAAGGTTTTACTTTCAAGGCGTTTACCTTGCAAACCCACCTGTACCAGCTTGTGTTGAGGATTCCAAGGAGCAGCAGCAACTTCGGTGGTGACGGAAAAAGGGCGATCGCCTTTTGGTTGGGGATAATTGTAGGTAAAATAATTGATCAATTCCTCAATTCGCACTGCATCCTTGGGTGGTAATTCTCCTTGAGTAATAAATCGTCGCACGTTGCTGTAAGATGCTGTATCTACATCAATGGAAAAGGTGGAAAGGGGATCGTTACCGACGCGATGAAAGGGATTATCTTCAATCCGGTTATAGTTTTCTGTATTGAATCCGCTATCTATTTGTGGTTCCGGGGCAACCCTTCCAATACTGCCACTTTGGAGTTTAGGCATATTCGCACGGTTAGCAACTTGATCCTGCACAGATGAGCCAGACGGAAGACTAAACGGTGGGGCTGTGGGTACGGCTTGAGTCTTTCGGGTAGACTCAGTTTGAATACGTTCTCTGGTAGGCTGATTCGGAGTGATGGGACTACGAGTTTCCAATTCCTCTATCGGACTTTTTAGGGTTGCTAACTCCGGTGCAAATTCTGACTGCAAGCGTTGCAGAATTTTCATATCTGCTGGGGTAACTATCTTGGGATCGGTCGCTATTAGCTCATTGCTACGATTCACACAGACATTCAAGACTGTGGCAAACTCAGTCCGGGTTACAGGAAGAGTGCCAAAATTTTGGACGGGAACAACACAACTATACTGTTTTACCAATGCCTGGAGTGCTTGGTAGTCAGGGTGATTGGGTAGAATGGAAGTCTTTGGAGTAGAACTGGCAGGAGTCTGATTGGCTGGAACTGCAACCGTAGCAGACTGACGTAAGATCGCAATTCCGACTGACGGTATCAATAAAAACAATATTATAATACTGACTCGCTGCCACATTTTCGACGGAATCGGGTAAGACATGGCTAAATCCTCACACTAAATTTTTTCTGTCACATTTGACTATTTACCTAGAATAGTCCTGAGCAGCTTGGGATTTGATGACCGTTTCAGTTTTGGTAACTGTAATTTATACAACACTAACCATTCTCATCTAGCATTAGGGAATATGACAGTGTTTGTTGGTATCGGCTTAAAAATCTGGGTTAAGTAAATTACTCATTTGTGACAAAGTTGGCGTGAAGTTTGATGAAGTTGTATTAGAGTTAGGAAACTAGGACTTACGCAAGAGCTTTCTGAAACTCTTATTTCTCCGTGTCCTCTGCGCCCTCTGTGGTTCGTTTTTTCATGATTTTGCGTAAGTCCTGGAAACATCAAAAATCGGGAAACCTGGAATTGAAGAAGAATTCAGAAGTCAGAATGGGCTAAACGCCCCGCTACCGCTAACAGGAGTCAGAATCAAGACGCTTGATAGCCTAGCGGTAGCGAATCCTTGAGCGTCTGACTCGCTTGCCGCCGGCGCTATCAGTCGGGGATTCAGACCCGCGACTGAAATTGTTGCACCACAAAGTTTTCAATTTGGTGGGGGTGCAAAAACGCCGATTATTCAAACGCTCTCTACGAGACGCTAAAAGCGTAGCTTGCTTCTCTGTAAGAGTACGAGTACTCGCTTGCCGCCGGCGCTATCCGCCAGTCATACACAATTCAGAATGAATTCTGACTCCTGACCCCTGAATTCTGTTCAATAAAGTTTTACCCGATAAATAAAAACTAATGGATAAACAGCAAATTATAAAACTGCTAATTGGCGATTTGACTTGGCAACGGCTGGTTAAATCTTTAATCTTTATCTATCTATTTTTTGCTGCATTTGTATATTTTCGGGCAGATAGCATGATTTTTCTATCTCAACCTTCTAGCTATCAGGACGATCCAACAATTCTGAAGTTAAGGAGCGGGAAAGATACAAATATCTCAGCTACATACTTATTGAACACTCAAGCTAAATATACTATTCTTTATTCTCATGGTAATTCTGAAGATTTAGGAGATATCAAACAGATTTTAGAAAAATTACACGCATGGGGTTTTAGTGTCTTTGCTTTTGATTATCGCGGTTATGGTACGAGTCAAGGAAAATCGACAGAAAGTCATGCATACGAAGATATCAATAGCGCTTACAATTATTTGACCCAAAATTTAAAAATCCCGCCTGAAAGAATTATAGTTTTAGGGCGTTCGGTTGGCGGTGGTTCTGCGGTCAATTTAGCAATGCAGAAACCAGTAGCTGGTTTAATTATTGAAAGTTCGTTTATTTCCGCTTTTCAAGTAATAGTGCCTTTTCGGATTTTACCTTTTGATAAGTTTCCCAATCTGGACAAGATCAAAAAAGTCAAATGTCCGATATTGGTGATTCATGGAAAAGCAGATAACATAATTCCTTTTGCTCATGGAGAAAAGTTGTTTAAGGCTGCAATATCTCCAAAACTTTCTTTGTGGGTTGAAGAGGCAAATCATAACGATTTATTCTCGATAGCTGAAGAAAAGTATCATCGAACTTTGCAGGAGTTCACTAGCCTTGTCAAGGCAAATCAGCAATTATCCCGTCCCAGTAATTCGTAATTGCTCTTTGTGAAGTCGTTATTGAAACCTAAATAAATTCGGATGAAGTTATGATGTGTAACAAAAGTAACATATCCTAGCATCAGAGATTTCTGACAGAAATCTGTAAAATCAAAAATTCTACAAAGGCGATCGCATGACCAACGGCGTAATAATGCAGTATTACCATTGGTACATCTCCAATGATGGTACGTTATGGGACAAGCTGGATAAAACAGCCAATGAGCTAGCTGATGCAGGCTTCACTGCCTTATGGCTGCCGCCAGCTTATAAGGGCAGTGGTGGAACATGGGATGTTGGATACGCAGTCTACGATTTGTTTGATTTGGGTGAGTTCGATCAAAAAAATACTGTTCGGACAAAATATGGAACACGCGAGCAATACTTGAGAGCTATCAAAACGGCACAACGTGCAGGTATTCAAATCTATGCCGATGTGGTTTTCAACCATAAAGATGGTGGGGATGAAATAGAACGCATCTTTGCCCAAGAAATGGATTGGAATGACCGCAACCGTCCAGTCAGCGATTGGTACGAAATTGCAGCTTATACAAAGTTCAATTTTTCTGGTCGTGGAGATAAATACTCCAGTATGAAATGGTATTGGTGGTGCTTTGATTCATTATCATATAACGCAGATACCAAAAGGGCAGACAAGCTCTACCGCCTTAAAGATAAACATTTTGAGACGGAAGTTAGCCAGGAACACGGCAACTACGATTATTTAATGGCGAATGACCTGGATACAGGTAATGACCTCGTGCGCGGTGAGTTGATGTATTGGGGGCGTTGGTTTATTGACACCACAGGTGTAAATGGCTTTCGCATTGATGCTGTTAAACATATCCGCTCTACTTTTTTCCGTGATTGGTTAAATCACCTGCGAGTTCATTTTGGCGGGCGGGAAATATTTAGTGTTGGGGAGTACTGGTCTCAAGATACCGATGCCTTACACGGTTATATTGCCTCTAGTGATGGGCGTTTGTCGTTATTTGATGTGCCCCTACATTTCAAGTTTCACCAAGCTAGTCGCCAGGGTAGTAGTTTCGATCTGCGATCGATTTTTGATAGAACCCTAGTTAAAGAACAACCTGCCCTAGCTGTTACCTTTGTCGAAAACCATGATACTCAACCTTGTCAATCCCTAGAGTCGCCTGTTGAGCCTTGGTTTAAGCCCTTAGCCTATGCGCTAATCTTATTGCGTCGCGAAGGCTATCCTTGCGTTTTCTATGCAGATTATTACGGGGCACAATATCAAGATAAAGGACGTGATAATACCCTTTACTCTCACCGTTTTTTGATTGACAAGTTCTTGAAGGCGCGTAGAGAATACGGTTTTGGCGACCAGCATGATTACTTTGATCATCCCAATACTATCGGTTGGACGCGCTTGGGTAATAGTAATCATCCAGGTGCAATGGCTGTGGTGCTGACCAATAGTTCACCAGGGAACAAGTGGATGAACGTGTTCCGACCCAATCAGCAATTTTATGATGCCACGGGACATATAAACAATATCATTCACACGAATAACGACGGATGGGGAAATTTCCCATGTCCTGGTGGTTCAATATCGGTCTGGCTACAAAAATAGTTTGAATAGAAAACTAAGGTTAAAGAGGTAGATAGTAAGGAGTTTTCTCCACTATCTACCTCTTTGACAATAGTATTCAACGTAGAAGGGAGCAAAATTTTCAACAGGATTACGGAATTGAGATGACATCGCTTGAAGTCATAATCATCAGTACACAAACTGACTGTGTTCACTGATTTTCTTGCTTGACCAACTCCAAGCAAGAAATCTTGAAATACCCAAATAATTAAAGCTATAAGGAGATAATTAACATGAGCGAGAATAATAACCCACAACCCAAAACAGATAAACCGCAACAACCGCAACCTCCTAATACAATAGGAAGACCAGATAAGACTGAATTGATTAACTCCAAACAACAGCCCACAAAACCATAATTATCAGAGAAATAATTACTTTTACCACAACATTTTATTTATAAATCAATACATTTATTTTTAGGAACGAAACCCAATATTTTCGGTGGTTTGTTGGGTTTCACTTCGTTCAATCCAACCTACGATTATCCTTAACTAAACTGTATTGATTTATAACTAAAATACAAATTCTAGTGTGGAAACCAATAAGAAACTAGAAGTCTGACGAAAATATTCACTTGCTGCTATATTTTGGGAACCATTAGGTTCCATTTTTTTATCTCTAATCCTATTGCTTATTGATTCATTTATTCGATAAGGGTAGGCAAATGGTGAAACAAGTTCTGCCTGACTGCGACTCAAATGAAAGCGTACCGTGATGGCGATTTTCTACAATCCGGCGAACGGTTTCTAAACCAAGTCCTGAACCATGCCCTACTGATTTGGTAGTAAAGAAAGGTTCAAAAATGCGGGTTTTAATTTCAGGTGGAATTCCACTGCCAGAATCGATGATGTCAATATGGGCATAGCGATCGCAATGGTGTGTTGTAATTTCTAGCAGTCCTTTACTATCCATTGCATCAATGGCGTTATCAATTAAGTTCGTCCACACCTGATTCAGTTCGCTGCCATAGGCAAGGATTTTTGGAAGACTTCGATCGTAATTGCGCTGCACTTGGACACCGCACTTGAGTTTATGAACAAACAATCGTAAGGTATCTTCCAAGCCTTGATGTATATCTACTTCTTGCTGAGTGCCTTGATCGAGGTAAGAATAAGATTTCATCGCTTGCACAAGTTCGGAAATCCTCTCAGATCCTCGCAAACCATGTTTAATCATCGACATGACTTCAAAGGAAAGCGCTAGCCAGTGCAATCCCATTTCTCGCAATTCCGTGTCGTCGTTGCGCCAACGTTCCATGAGTTGCTCTAGGGTTTCAACCTCAACACCACCTTCCGCTAAAGGTTCTGCCAATTTCCATGCTTGGTTTACACCATAGTCTTCTAACCATTCCAGCAATATCTCTTCGCGATCGCTTAGTGTCACCGGATCTAGGCGATTATTCAAAATCGCTTCATGGCCTAGATCGCGTACTCTGAACCAGTGTTGAGTATGGGCTTCGTCAACATTGCGTTGCCCATAAACTAAGTTCATCCGTTGTAACTCTAGGATGGCGGCTGGCATTTCTTTTAAAGTCCGAACCAGGGCTGCGGCTGGGTTGTTGAGTTCATGAGCTAGACCGGCGGCAAGTGTCCCTAAAGCTGCCATCTTTTCTCGCCCACGAATGAAAGACTCTAGCCCCCGGACACGACTTTGCATAATTCGGAAGACCATCCGCTCAAAATCACGACATTCATGCAGCAGTTTGCGGAAGTCTTCTCCCTTCATTTCATAGATGTGGCAATTTGAAAATGCCCGCATTGTCACAGGTGCAGGTTCATCTGTGAGTACTGGAATTTCACCAAAAAAGGATGGTGCTTCGTGTTGCCCGATGGGAATTTCCACTCCTTCACTGCGGCGGGTGATGTTGATTTTACCTTTGACTAAGATAAATAAGCGACATACAGGGTCTCCCTCATGGGACAACACTTCTCCGGCAGAAAGTTCAACTGTTTGAGCGCGATCGCAAACCCACTGCAATCGCTCTTTGGGTAGCTGTTGAAATGGGTCTAAGTTGATTAATTCCTCAACACATAACATTAATTAACCTCCTTGAGGGGGCAGGGGGGCAGGGGGGCAGGGGGCAGGGGAGCAGGGGAGCAGGGGGGATAAGAAGGAGGTAGGGTTATAGGTGTGTTTTCCTATGTAGAATTTCGGCTTAAATAATTGAAGAAGGCTTTGTCTAATATCATGTCCGCTTGATTGCTTATTAAACCCGAAGAACCCCACCCCCGCCAAAGCTACGCTTTGTCTCCCCTCCCCGCAAGCCTACCGTGTATACACAAGTCCTAAAAACCTAGCTTGATAGGACTTTCCTCGTTCCCAGGCTCCGCCTGGGAACGCATTCATTGAGTCAAAGACTCAATGTCTGACAGGAAGCAGCAGCCCCTAAATCAGGCATTCCCATGCAGAGCTTGTGTTCGAGATAAACGAAAAAACAATGGAAAATCAAGCTTTTTTCGACTTGTGTATACACGGTAGCCCCGCAAGCGGGGAGGGGATTAAGGGGTGGGGTGCAATGACTGTGGTTAGCATAACTAATTATGCGGACATGATATAAGTTTATCAGAATGCGCAAAAAACCCGATCCGTATATACAGTGGGGATGGATAGGGGTTCGATCGCTCAAGATTTATTAAACCCAGCAGAACGACGATAAAGTAACCAGATAAACAGGGGTGAACCCAGCAAGGCAGTGACGGAACCTACTGGTAGTTCTACTGCTCCTAGTCTAGAGAGTAAATCTGCAAAAGTGAGTAACCATGCACCTGCAAGGGCGGAAAGTGGTAAAACAAAGCGATGATCTGTACCAACAATGAGGCGGACACCGTGAGGGACAACAAGACCGACAAATCCAACCAAGCCACTGATGCTGACTGCACCTGCGGCTAATAGAGTGGCGACACCACCAATTAATAGGCGCGATCGCGTCAACGAAAGCCCTAAACTCATAGCTAAATCATCTCCCAAAGCCAGTATGTTTAGCGATCGCGCTAGCAAGCATCCGCCGATCAATGCAACGATGATATAAGGCCCAGTGGTAGCAATTTCTTGCCAACCCCGTCCATTGAGGCTACCAACCAGAAAACTGAGCGCAATTTGAATTTGCCCATCTTCAGCTAAAAGCAGCAATGTACTTTGTACAGCACCAAATAAAGAACTCACCGCTACTCCGCCTAAAATCAACCGCTCAACAGAAATTCCCGACCCCGAACGACCGAGTAAAATAACGATCGCGGCAGTTAAAATTGCTCCCATCCATGCTGCTAAAGGAATTGCGATCGGGAATATGTGGCACACAATCATCAGAATTACAAGTAGTCCCGCACCTGCTGAAATGCCCAAAATAAATGGATCGGCGAGACTATTACGCAACATTCCTTGCAGCAACGCTCCTGACATTCCCAAAGCTGCCCCGACAACAATCGCAGCCGTAATGCGCGGGAGACGTAAATCCCAGAGAATTGTCTGTTTAATCGGATCGCCTTTGTGGAGTATGGCTTGCCAAAATTCCGACATATTTAAAGGTACTGCTCCTTGAGAAAGGGACAGTGCTAGCGTTACGACTAGTGCTGTACCAAAAAGTAAAACAGCCCAAAATACGCGGTGTTCAGTAAAAATTTTCTGAAATGGTCTAGTCAAATTTATGATATGTATTTTTTTTAAATATAATCTGTCCCAAACAAAGCTGCATTTTAAAGATAGCTTTTCGATGAGGGAGGATAAATCTAAAAATTTGACCTTCAGAAGGTGAAAGTTGACCTTCGGAAGGTGAAAGTTGATCCTCAGAAGCTCAATGTTGACCCTCAGAAGGTGGAAGTTGATCCTCAAAAGCTCAATGTTGACCCTCAGAAGGTGGAAGTTGATCCTCAGAAGCTCAATGTTGACCCTCAGAAGGTGGAAGTTGACCCTCAGAAGCTCAATGTTGACCTTCAGAAGGTGGAAGTTGATCCTCAGAAGCTCAATGTTGACCTTCAGAAGCTCAATTTTTAAGTTTTAACTCCCTCTTCCCCCCTGCTCCCCCGCTCCCCTGCTGCCCTGCTGCCCTGCTCCCCTGCTCCGCTGTCCCCGTACTCCTACGTTAGTTCTAGTCCACCTTGATAGCCAGTAACAATGCGTCCACCATCCTTGAGGATGTGGATTTCTATCTGGTCGCTAGCCCAAGTAATCTGGTCTTGGAAAGCTGGGTTTAACACCCGAACCTTTTGATTGCTAGAAGAGACTGGAGAATTGGGAGAATTAATTGCCAGAGATTGTACAAAAGGCCCGTCAATCAAAATATCGAGTTGTTCTAACAATGCTTGGGAACCTGGCGGTGCAGATTGGGACTGTAGCTGCTTAAGAGTGAACCCAGAAAAAGACATGACATTTAAACCAGCAGCTTTTACCTTCCGGGCTAAAGATGCCAGTGCATCTGCTTGCCAAAATGGTTCTCCACCAGAGAATGTTACACCCGTGTTGCGGCGATTGCTGAGAATATTTTCGGCAAGAGCATCAACAGCAACCAATTGGTTAGGTTCAAAAGACCAGGAGTTAGTATTAAAGCAGCCAGGACACTCACGCAGACAGCCTTGTACCCAGACGACTGCACGACAACCAGGGCCATTAACTTCTGATTGATCGACGTAACCCATAATATTGAGATAGCCTGGGGGAATTTCTATGAGTGCTAGCGATGGGTCAGTTGGCTTAATTTCCATCTCTTTAACTCCTTTTAGCCGTTAACTATTAAATATAGCGAATCTCCACTTATATAATCGTGACAATAGTTATATAAGTAGAGATTTAATTGTTGAAAAAGAATTCAGAAGTCAGAATGGGCTAAACGCCCCGCTACCGCTAACAGGAGCCAGAATGAATCTTGTAGAGTTTTTGTCAAATTTATTACACAATTGCTACAAAAATAAATGATGAGAATTTTCTCATCAAAGTTTCATAAAAGACTCATGTAACTTTGGGAAGCTACTTAAGTTAATATGGCATCCATTCACTGAATAACTTAGGGACATTTAACCATGAAACTGATGGTATATTCCCACGATGGCTTCGGTCTCGGTAATATTCGCAGAATGCTGGCAATCTGCACTCACTTACTTGATTCGATTCCAAAACTCTCTATTTTAGTTGTTTCTGGTTCGCCGATGCTGCACAGCTTTCGGATTCCGAAAAGACTAGATTATATTAAATTACCCTGCTTAAATCGAGCTCCATCAGGTGAAATATCTGTAAAGTATCTGGAGACAGAAGTTAATGAAACAGTGAAATTACGCTCAGAGTTAATTTTATCTGCGATCGCTAATTTTAAACCCGACATATTTCTAGTAGACAAAAAGCCTTATGGTATCCGTAATGAATTAAAAGAGGCTATCAAATATCTCAAAATAAAGTTGCCGGAAACTTCCCTAATTCTCCTGCTGCGCGACATTTTAGATCATCCAGATGTGACAATCCCAGAATGGCAAAAGCATAGTTACTACGAAGCAATACAAAAATTTTACGATCGCGTGCTTGTTGTTGGTAATCCCGAAATTTTCGACATTCGCCAAGAATATCAACTACCGCCAAGGGTTGCCGAGAAGGTGCAGTTTTGTGGCTACATCCGCAAACAACTAGGGCGTAAAAGTCCAAATCTCATTCGTAGTGAGTTGCGATTAAATCCAGAAGAACAACTCGTTTTAGTTACGCCGGGTGGTGGCGAAGATGGTTACAGGTTAATTGACACATATTTATCGAGTTTGGTATTGTTACCAGCGTCCCATAAATTACGAAGTTTAATTATATGTGGCCCAGAAATGCCCCTCGAACACCAAGCTGCACTGAAACTGAAAGCTGCTGTATATCCCCAAGTGCAGATAGACGAATTTACCGATGATTTAATGAGTTACATCGCCGCCGCAGATGCCGTAGTCGCAATGGGTGGCTACAACACAACTTGCGAGATTCTTTCAGTGGGTAAGCCAGCAGTAGTAAGCTGTCGGACATTTAACTTGCAATAATAGCATTACCCTTATTCTTGATTTTT